>JAKSQL010000073.1 GCA_024404125.1 Clostridia bacterium | reverse complement strand
CGGAATTCAAAAAAGAAAAAGAAGAAATTTTGGGGAAACGTATTTAAAATTTATTCACAATATTTAACTTGCAATTATAAGGTAAATTTTGTATAATATTATTGTTAAAATAACGGAGGTTAAAAATTATGTATGATTTGGCAATAACTCTTGCAAAAGATGCGGCAGGCGCTTCGTCTGATGCTACTCAAAGCGCAGGTTTACTCGGCACTTTACCGATGATACTTATGCTTGCTCTTATGTTCGTGGTAATGTATTTTCTGCTTATCCGTCCTCAAAAGAAGAAGGAAAAAGAAGAAAAGAAAATGCGCGAAAGTTTGCAGGTCGGCGATGAGATTGTAACTATCGGCGGTATCTACGGCAGAGTAATTTCTCTTAAAGAAGATACTTTCGTAATCGAGTCAAAAAGTGACCACAGCAAACTTACTTTCGGCAGATGGGCTTTACAGAGTGTTCTTACCGTTCACGATGATGTTCCTGCAAAATAAGTAATAAAATAATCCCTTTGCAATTATATTTATATTGCGGAGGGATTTTTTATGTTTAAAGATAAGAACAGCGAACTTAATTCAAATATTTATTTTCAGTATGCAAAAGGTCTGCTTATAGGAATTGCAGTGACACTTATTTTTGTTTTTGCCTTTGCCCTCATATTTTTACTTATAAAATCCGGTAGGGAATACGCGGGCGTTGCCGCAAGTGTTTCGCTTGCCGCAGGTGCTTTTTCGGGCGCTTTTATAACGGCAAAAAAACTCGGTGAAAAGGGCTATCTTGTAGGACTTATTATTGGCGGCATTTTCTTTTTAACCGTAACCGTTATCTCTTTTATAGTAAACCGCAGCGGCCTTACGGTAAATTCACTCTTTAAACTCATAATAATTTTGCTTTCGGCATTTATAGGCGGAGTGTTCGGTGTTAATAAAAGCGTTAAAAAATACATTTAAAAAAGGACTGAACTTTTTTGTTCAGTCCTTAATTTTTAAACTTCTTAAATACTCTTTTTGTTCATCGGTTATACGGTAACTTTCGCACGCTTTTTGTATTGTTTTGTTATGTGTCCATTTTTCAAGAGTATTGTTTTCTATAACCGTAACCGTATCGTTCCACTGCTTTGAAAGGGCGGTCGCAAAAAACCAGGCAACCATCATCTTAACATAATACTCGTCGCTTTTTACCGCGGCGGGTATTTTTAGATATTCGGGCTTAAATTCCCCGTCAAGATAATGACTCATAAGCATTTCTATACCAAATCTGCATGTGTAGGTTTTATCCGACTTTACCCACTCTTTGATTTTTTCAATAAGTTCGGTTTTGTGCTTTTTAAAAACTTTAGGTGACATTATATCGCATACCGCCCAATTATCTACATAGGGCAGAAATTCATCAGTTTTTTCAATAGCATAACCGTAATCTTTAATTTCGGATATTAAAAGTCCGTGAAGCATATTTTCGTCATAAAATTTATGCGGGAGAGAGTTTAAAAAATCTTTGCTTTCGGGATTTTTAATATACTCTTTAGCAAGATTTCTCACAAGCGGCACTCTTACACCTATAAACTGTTCCTTTGGTACGGTTGGGGTAAGTTTCGCCTGAAATTCGGCATACTTTTCGTCTTTAAGTTTAAACAATTCTTTTTGAATATCAGTCATAATATCACCGATGTTATTATACAACAACTTAAATAAAATTGCAAAGAAATAACAGCTTTTAATAGAAATCGAAAGTATAGTGGGCATTGATATTATACAAAGATTATGCTACAATTAGTATATTAAAAAATGAGGAGGGAATTGAATGTCGGATTTGCAGAGAAAAAAATCATTTGTTATTGTGCGTGCGATAAATATAATTATAGCATTTGTTATTCTAATTCTTACCGTTGCAAGTATACTCTACACATTACTTTTTGCCGAAAAAATCGGAGAAGTTCGTTTTCTTAAAATGGCAATAACAGATTTAGGTATGATGTTTTCCGGCATTTTAATTGCCTGCTGTTACATAAATACAAAAAACTACACGCGAATCGGATCTGTATTTTCCGCCATACCGGTGCTTTTGTTTTTTAATATATTTTTGTCCGGTATAATTGACGTTGTAAGCTTTAATTCCGAAACGCGAAAAATCATTTTTATAATTCAAACATCGATAAATATAATTTCTATATTTATACACATTTTGTTTTGGCTTTACCAATGTGCATCACTTCCCAAAAACCGTGGGAAACGGTATTTTACCGTGTGGATTTTCACGATTATTATTGTATATTTTATAATACTTGTAACAAATCCATTTACAAAAATTCTGTTTTTTGTTGATGAATCATGCAAACTGATTTATTCCGGCGAAACCATAGAACTGATACTTTTCTCGTTACTGTATTTGTCGTATCTTGTTTACATACTGCCTCAACGGTGTACCTGGCGGAAAAAGTTATCGGTTGCAAGTTTTGCATTTTTCCCGATGCTATTTGTTGCCATTACTCTTATATGGTACAATTTTGGTGAAGTCTATACTGTATCTTCATTTTATTTTATGTTTATGCTTTTGGCGGCTTATGTGGTATTTTTCGGTGATTATCTCGAAAGCAAAGAACTTTTGCTTCGCCAAAAAGCAGAACTTGCCGAAAAAGAGCACCGACAAACAGAATTGCAGACGGCGCTTATGCTTTCTCAAATAAGGCCGCATTTTTTGTATAATGCTATTACGGCAATCAGGTATCTCTGCAAAAACGATCCCGCTAAGGCATATACATCGCTTGGATTATTTTCCGATTATTTGCGAGGTAATATGGATGCTTTAAGCAACGGGCGCAGCATTCCGTTTGAAAAAGAACTTGAGCATATTAAAACATATCTCACACTTGAACAAATACGCTTTGGTGATGAACTTAAAGTAGAATATGATATTAGATATTCCGATTTTTCCATTCCGGCACTTACGGTGCAACCAATTGTGGAAAATGCCGTTCGGCACGGCGCTACAATGAACGAAAACGGTGGAAAAATTATTATCAGTTCATTCAAAACAGAAAATGGCGCACTGATTACCGTTACCGATAACGGACCGGGCTTTGATGTAAATGCACCTTTTTCAGACGACAGAAACCACTTTGGACTGCAAAATGTACGCAGTTGCCTTGAGGCGATGAAATGCGGAGAACTTAAAATTGACAGTAAAAAAGGAACCGGTACTACCGTTAAAATATTTATTTTGGAGGAAAAGCAATGAATATTCTCCTTGTTGACGATGAAATACCGGCTTTAAGCGAACTTAAAGATGCAGTATCTTCGGTGCTTCCGAATGCAATAATTCATTCTTTTTCTAAAGCGCAGAAGGCAATGGAGTTTTCCGAAAATACACAAATTGATATTGCTTTTTTAGATATAAATATGCGTTTTTTGGACGGTATTACTATGGCAAAAAAACTTATTTCGTTGTATCCTGCCTGCAACGTTGTTTTTTGTACGGGTTATACCGAGTACGCTCTTGATGCGCTTGGCACCTACTGTTCAGACTACCTTCTTAACCCTATTTCTGCCGAAAAGGTTAAAACCGCATTAACTCATCTGCGTAATCCGATTTCTACGAGAGTTCACGGGTTAGAACTTCGGTGCTTTGGTAATTTTGATGTTCTTTGTGACGGCAAACCGGTGGCATTTAAGTATAAAAAAACAAGAGAACTTCTTGCATATCTTACTGATAGGAGCGGTGCCGAAGCGACCACAAAAGAGATAATGGCGGCGGTTTTTGAAGATAATAACAAGGCCTCTTATTTCAGTAATATCCGTCTTGATTTGCTCGATACTTTTAAAAAACTCGGCGTATCGGATACGATTTTTTGCGCATACGGCAGAATGAGGATTATAAAGGAAAACGTAAATTGCGATTATTTTGATTATCTTGACGGTAAAAGGTCATTGTTCGGCGGTGAATATATGTCCCAATATTCCTTTGCGGAGGAGACCTGCGCAATGCTTAATGAGATGTATAAACCAAAGTTCTGAATATAAACATCTGCCACTACAAATTGTGGCTGTTAACTATTTTAACCGCTATAAATACTAAAATTTTTCAAAAAACACTCCAAAGTGTGCGCTTTGTGTGCGCTTTGGGGTGTTATAATTTATCTAAATAATTTTATTTGGAGGAAAAATTATGAAAAAGAAAATTTTAGCAATTCTACTCGCGGCGATTATGGTCGCAATGCTCTTGCCTATGGCGGCGTTTGCCGAGGCAGGCAGTATCACCACATGGAAGGCACTTCAAGATGCCATCACAAAGGTCGGTACAACCGAAACCACCATTCAGCTTACATGTGACATTACGGCACTTGAAACCGATTCTTCTCTGACGATCGGGGAAGGTCAGAAAATCACCATCGACCTGAACGGTTTTGTACTGAACCGCGGTATGTTTGATTCCGACGGTAACCTGATTTCGTACTATCGTGATCACGGCGACACATATCAGATCATCGTGAAAGGTGAATTGACAATTAAAGATAGTAACCCCACTAAAACGCATCAGTTTGGTGTGATTACAGAGGGTGACGATAAGGGAGTTTGGTATTTGAATGAGGCATCCGGCACGAATAAAGTTGCCGGCGGAATATTCACCGGCTGTTTCAGGGGTGCTGTATCTGTTGACGGCGGTAAGTTTACGCTTGAAAGCGGCAATATCATCGGTAATGTTGCCGATGAGGGCAGGGTGGATGTCGATCACGGCACTTTTGTGATGAACGGCGGCATGATCATGGGCAATCGTTCCGTTTCTGGCGATTGTGTCTGTATCAATAATAACAGTTGTTTTATCATGAACAACGGTGAGATCCGCAGTAATATAGCTCCGGAAGGTTCCGCTGTATATATTTACAAATCAAGCACCTTTACAATGAATAACGGTAAGATCTCCGATAACAAGGGTTTTACTGTCGGCGGTGTGAGAGCTGCCAATTCTTCTCTCTTTGAAATGAACGGCGGCGAAATCAGCGGGAATCTGGGCAACAACGGAGGTATCTACCTTGAGTACGGTTCAACCTTTAAGATGCACGGCGGAAAAATTATCAATAACGGTTCGGATGAAAGTACAATCGGCGGCGTTCATATTACTACGGGTGATGCTTCTTTTATTATGGACGGTGGCTTGATCAGCGGAAATACAGGTAATTACGCCGGCGGTGTTTGCTCCGAAGAAAGCAAATCTATCCTCGGCGGTAAAGCACAGATCAAAGGAAACACCGTTGATGACGGATCATTAGGTAATGTTCTTATATTAGATAGAGCAAATATTGAACTCGGTACCGGTGCCAACGGTGTTGTCGCACCGCAAGACGGATTTTCTGTCGGTGTGACAACGATGAAAGCACCTGCATCCGGTACACCCGTTGTGTTCAGCTCCAACGGTTCGGCAAGCGATACCAAGTAGGGGACCGCCGCCCCGCCGATATCGCCCGATCGCCTTCACCTCGTCATCCGAATACGCATCACGCGACGCCCCCGACCAGAGAAACGCGAGATCCGCGTCAGAGCC
>JAKSQL010000072.1 GCA_024404125.1 Clostridia bacterium | reverse complement strand
CGCGCGAAGCGCATTTCACAAATCCCGAAAGGGATTTATTTCGTTGCGGAGTGTACTTTAGAACACTCCGCATATACCGGCCTTTTTTATTTTTCCCTTGTTAAAAACACACTTATTCAAGCACCTATTAAAAGAAATGGCGCCAACCTTAAAAATCCCCACTCGAACATATGGTATATAGTGCCCATAACCGCAAATTCAATGTCGTTGTAATCCCAAACCATGTAAGGACTGTTAAGTATAAACAGCACAGCAGTTATAACAACTATTATAATACAAAGTATAATAAAAAATATGTGAACGAATTTCCTCTTATTCGCTCTTTGTTTTGCAAGTTGTAAATTTACAACCTCTAACTTTTCGGCAATTACTCTTAATTCGTCCGACTTTTCTTCGTTTACATTAACGCCCAGCAACTCGCTTACGTTTGTTTCAAGCACCTCGGAAATTTTAAGGAGCATATCGCAGTCGGGAACGGATAACCCTTTTTCCCATTTAGATACTGTTTGCCTTACAACGTTAAGTTTAACGGCAAGTTCTTCCTGCGAAAGTCCCTTTGATTTCCTTATTGCGCTTATGTTTTCGTTTAGCATAATCTTGCCTCCTTTTGCTTACGGTTTGATTATAATCGTAACCCGCTGCTTTTACAAGCAACGGGTTTTAACAATTTGAAAATGAATATTTAAAGGACTGTTGGTGTTAATCGTCAAGTATTTTTTCGATAAACGGGATTTTAAAAACGGCGTATCCTATAATACCGCCAAAGGTATTTAAAATAATATCATCAATATCCAATGACCCGAGATTAAAAATATATTGTATTGTTTCGGCAAGAGCCGTCACGAAAAAGCAAATAAGAGTCACCTGCCAAAGCTTTTTGAAATTATTAAACAATATAGGCAAAGCTATACCCATTGGTACAAACAACAGAATATTTACACCGATATTTCTGATAACAATATTATTACTTATAGTTTGATTTATAAGCCTGCTTATCATTTCGTATATAGTGGCAAAGGGGAGTAAATTATAGCTTCTTTCAAAATTATTACTATGGTGTAATCTCGGAAAAAACAAAATGAAAGCCAAAACGAAACAATAAATAATAAATAAAACTAAAATCAGATTTTTTAAAGGCTTTTTCAATTTTCTCTCTCCTTAAAACTGCAGTCGTGTTTTTCTTTGCTTTTTACGGTTTTGCAAGATGCGATAAGCATAACACGGATAGATGTACATTGTTCGTTTAAAGATTTATAAGTTTCTTCATCAATGTAATTTGTTTTGTATAATAATTCAAGCCAATATCCTGTTTCATTTGCTTCTTTAAGAGCAATTTCAAGTTTTGATATAAAGTCTTTCTTGCCTTGGGCATAGTTTGCTTCATATATATTTGCCCCGATAGATGTTGCGGAACGCCCTATTTGGTTCGAAATCACCGATTCGTGTCTTGATTTAAGGGCTTTAACGAGATTTATTATTTGAATAGAAAAAGACATTGATAATTCTGCAAGTTTATTATTTTTCATAAAGACACCTCATTTTACAAGAATGCTATCATAATTTATATTAAAAGTCAATGATGTCGCCGCTTTGCGGCTGATGATGTTTCGGCTTGCGCCAAAATGATGTTGCTTACTTTGTGCGCAATGATGCGATGTTTGCTTTTTATGCCCCGCAGGGCACATCATTGCCGAAGGCAACATCATACCCGTAGGGTACATCATTTGCCGTAGGCAAACATCATTCAAATAACCGCCTTTTGGTAGACAAAAGGCGGTTATTTGTTGGAGCGGACAACAGAGAATCGCTACGCCGCAAATGTTGCGGCTACACGCCCACGGGCTTGCCAACCGTTCACCGAAAGGTTGGCATTTTGCTTTGCAAAACCGCCCTTTTCGATTCCCGTCAAACTAAAAAAGAGTTCCCATACCGCAAGGGTATGAAAACTCTTTTTGGAGCGGACAACGGGAATCGAACCCGCCTCATCAGCTTGGGAAGCTGATGTTCTACCGATGAACTATGTCCGCATATTTGCCTATTATGATATCACAATAGGCACTGAAAATCAATAATAATTATTCAAATCTTACTTTGCAACCGAGTGCTTTCTGGCATTCGGTAAGCCCTTCTGCTACTATTTCCATAGTGCGCTCGTAAGACTTTTGAGCGTTAAGGCAGGTGGCGGTTGAAAGCCCGTATTTAGAGCCGTCGGTCGGGGCTTCAAGCGGTATCATAGTGTAAAGATAACCCGCGCCACCTTTATACTTGTCAACCCAAGTCGGAATTATATCAACACCCGATAAAACGGTAGTACCGTCACTGTATTTATCAAAGGTGTAGTAAAACAGCATACCGTCCTCACAGTGACCTGTTGGCGACTCCTCGGTAAGTATTTCTTTCCTTTGATTTGAAATCGCGTTGCCCATAGAGTATATGCAAGCGGTAGTATGGTCGCTGCCTTCGGAGTGGAGCAGCGCCATCGGCTCTACAACGTGCGGATGACCGCCTACTATAACGTCAACCCCCATATTGCAAAGTTTTTGAGCAATAGTGCGTTGCCAGTCGTTTTCCTTTAATCTGTACTCAATTCCCCAATGCATATAAAATACGGTACAGTCAGCGCCGTCTTTTTTCATATCTTTTATCATTTGTTCGGCTTCACTGTAAAAACTGTCAATACGGTTGTACGAAAAAGAATTTACAAGGTCATTTGCTTCGGTTGCTATCACTCTGCCGTTTATCGACTTTCTGCCTGCAGTATCGCAGGTATTTTCATAGGTAAAGCAGGCCATACCGATTTTAACACCGTTAACATCTTTAACAAGATATCTTGCTTCGTCAGCACTTTCCCTTGTACCTATATATGGCATATTCTTTTCTTTAAGAACCTGCACTGTACGTTTAAGTCCGTAAAGTCCCGTATCGTAGCAGTGGTTGTTTGAGGTGAGCAGTAAACCGATACCGTCGTTTTTAAGAGCATCAATAAGACTGTCAGGTGTGTTAAACGCGGGATAACCGTTGTATTTGCCCGACTGTGTTCCGCCGAGTGTTACCTCAAGATTTACAACTGCGAGATTTGACTTTTTAAAATAGGTTGAAGCATATTTAAAGAAATCGGAAAAATCGTAATTTCCTTTGGTTTTTTCCGCACCCCATAAAACAGGGTTGTGTACCAATATGTCACCGGTGTTTACAACTGTTGCGGTTGATACAACGTATGGTTCTTTCGGTTCTTCTTTTGATGAAACACTCGGAGTTTTTTCTTTAGCGGTTGAATTGCTTTTAACCGATTTTGAAATAAGATTTACCGCAAGTACTATTGCTGCAATGCATACTGCGAGCACTATTGCACTTACACTTAAAAAAATTCTGCGGCGAATAATTGCCTGTTGCCTTCTTGTTCTGTCTGCCATAAAAATCCTCCGAATTATAATATCATACAAAAAATAAGCGGTAGAAATATTGAGGGTATGAGGTTGAGTATCTTAATTTTGGTTATCTCAAGCATATTAAGTGCGATAGATACTATCAAAAGTGAGCCCACTACCGACATATGATTTACAACCTCTGTTGTAAGAACGGGTTGTACCGCGGCGGCAATCATTGTAAGTCCGCCCTCCAAAATCAAAACGGGTATAGCGGAAAACATAACCCCTATACCGAAAGTTGATGCAAAAGCGGCGGCGGTAATGCCGTCTATAAGTGACTTTGAATAAAGGGTGGTATTATCGCCCGAAAGTCCCGAACGGATAGAGCCGACTATAAGCATTGCTCCCACACAAAATACAAGAGTACCCGTAACAAAGCCCTCGGAAATTTTAGTGCCGTTAAAACGGTTTTCCACCTTTTCCGCAAGAGTATTTATATGCTTATCAAGGTTTAACAGTTCGCCGAGCAGAGAGCCGACAGCAAACGAAAGCACAACCGTAAGAACGTTTATATCATCCGCAATAAGCCCCGAAATGCCGATATAAAGCACTGAGAGCGACATACCCGTAACTAAAATCTTATTAAGCCGTTCGGATATTCTTCTGTTGAACAGAACACCGATAAGACTGCCTATTACTATTAAAATGAAATTTACAACTGCACTGCTCTTAAGTATCTGTATCAAGCAAATCACCGTATATAATATAATATATATTTATTAAAAAAGCAAGTTTATAATTGCAAAAAGCTTTCACTTGTGATATACTGAAAAAAATGTGGCTTGGAGGTATAAAACATGTCAAGATATGATGAAGCGAAAAAGAGATACGAAGCGCTCGGAGTAGATGTTGAAAAAGCGCTTGAAACCTTAAAAAATGCACCCGTAAGTTTGCATTGTTGGCAGGGAGACGATGTACGCGGTTTTGACCATGACGGTCCTCTTACCGGCGGTATACAGACAACCGGCAACTATATGGGCAGAGCAAGAACGCCCGAGGAACTTATGGCGGATATGGATAAGGTTATATCCCTTTGCCCCGGCAAGAAAAAACTCAATGTTCACGCCTGCTATGCTGTTTTTGAAAACGGCGAGTTTGCCGACCGCGATAAACTTGAGCCGAAGCACTTTAAAAAGTGGGTGGACTTTGCAAAGGAAAGAAATATGGGAATTGATTTCAACCCAACATTTTTCTCACATCCCATGGTTAAGGACGGCCTTACCCTTTCAAGCCCCGATGAAGAAACAAGAAAATTCTGGATTGAGCACGGTAAAGCGTGTATCCGTATATCACAGTATTTTGCCGATGAAACGGGAATACCCTGCGTTATGAACATCTGGACGGGAGACGGCTATAAGGATATCCCTTCCGACCGTTTAGGGCCGAGAGAAAGATATAAGGATTCTATTGAGCAGATACTTTCCGAGCCATACGATAAAAATAAGGTAAAGCCCTGCGTTGAGTCAAAAGTATTCGGTATAGGCGTTGAGTCATATACGGTGGGCTCCGCCGAGTTTGCCTTGACCTTCGCCGCTACTCACGACGGTTGCTTACCGCTTATGGATAACGGTCACTATCATCCTACCGAGGTTGTATCCGATAAAATTCCCGCGCTTTTGTGCTTCTTCCCCGAAATTGCGTTACACATCACCCGCCCTGTTCGTTGGGACTCCGACCACGTAGTTTTGTTTGACGATGAAACAAAAGAGATGGCAAAAGAAATAGTGCGCAATAATGCACTTAATAGAGTATATATGGCGCTTGACTATTTTGATGCAAGCATCAACCGTATCCTTGCGTGGACGGTAGGTTTCCGCAGTTGGCAGAAAGCACTCTTAAACGCGCTTCTTACACCCAACGAAAAATTAAAAGAGTTGCAGGATAACAACAGCTTAAGCGAACTTATGATGTTAAGTGAAGAGGTAAAGACCTTGCCGTTCGGTGACATTTGGGAGCACTACTGTGAGAGCGAGAATGTACCTAAAGACGAAAGTTGGTTTAACGAAATTAAGACTTACGAAGAAACCGTACTCGCAAAAAGAGTATAATAAGAAAATAAAAGAATGCCGGAAGCACTGCTTCCGGCATTTTGCACTCTATCCCAAATCAATTTTTCACTCTTCTATCTGTTCACTAATCTTGACAAGTTTCCTGAAAAATGAATAATACAAAGCGAAAACCTACCACTTGCGTGATAGGTTTTCGCTTTGG
>JAKSQL010000071.1 GCA_024404125.1 Clostridia bacterium | reverse complement strand
GGGGTCGCCCTCATCGGCGTTACATACAACGTATTTCTGCGGTGCCTTATTAGGTGTGCAGTGTGCTCTCTTTCTTCCGGTCGGGAAACCGCCGCCGCCACGGCCGCGAAGTCCTGACTCGGTTACGGTGTTTATAACATCTTCCGGCTTCATTTCGGTAAGAACTTTACCGAGTGCCGCATAACCGTCCATCGCTATGTATTCTTCAATGTTTTCGGGGTCAATAACACCGCAGTTGCGGAGTGCTACACGGTTTTGAGATTTATAGAACGCGGTATCATTTAACGATACGTTGCCGATAATCTCCTCTGCCTTTTTACCGGTATCGTTATAAACAAGACGTTCAACAACACGGCCTTTAAGCAAATGCTCCTCAACGATTTCTTTAACGTCATCGGGTGTTACGCGGCTGTAAAACGTACCGTCCGGATAAACGATAACAACCGGTCCTAATGCGCACAGACCGAAACAACCGGTTTGTACGATTTTGATTTCTTCGGTAAGTCCGTTTGCCTCAATGTTCTCGGCAAAGGCCTTTTGTATCGCCTTACTGCCGGATGAGGTACAGCCGGTACCGCCGCAGATAAGTACATGTGCACGAATCATACTTTTACCTCCAATTATGCTTTAAAGTTCGCAATGGTGTATTCTGCTACAACATTGCCGCCTTTAAGATGCTTTTCAACGACCTCTTTTGCCTTTTCGGCAGTCATTTTAACATAGGTCACTTTTTCCTTGCCTGCCTCATAAACCTCAACTACGGGTTCAAACTGGCAGATACCTATACAACCTGTTTGAGAAACGGTAACCTTTTCGGCAAGACCGCCGTTGTTTACCTCTTCTACAAAGGTGTTAAGTACCGGACGCGCACCCGCCGCAATACCGCAGGTAGCCATACCTACTACTACGCGAACGTTGCCCGAACCTTCACGGATAACAACCTTATCCTTCATTTTGTCCTTGATTGCCTGAAGTTCTGCTAATGATTTCATATATATCTTCCTTTCTTTGATTACTTTAAATTTTCATACTGTTCACTAAGGTATTCGCCAATCCACTTTATTACCTCGTAACTGTTAAGCGGTACTTCGCCTAATATACCGCGAAGTTCTCTTGTGTCCAAAGAAACCTCGCCGCTATTACACGAATGCTTAAACAAAAAGTCGGTCTCGGGGTGGCCCTGTATCAAGGTGACTATACTTGACACGGTATCACCTATAGGTGTGAAATCAATATGATTTTTATTAAAAACCGCAGTTACGCAGGTGCCCCTGCTTTCTCCTTCGGTTTTTGACGTGATTTTAAAACTTCCGCCCGTCTGCTCTGCCGCAAGTTTAAGTAGCGGTATGCCGAGCCCTACATTTCTTGTAGTCCTCGTTGTGTAAAACGGGTCGGTAACACAGTTAAGTGTTTGCTCGCTCATACCCGTTCCGTTATCCTTTATTTCGAGTATAAGCGTATCTTCTGTCTCATTGAGAATTATCTCTGTTAGTGTTGCTTTCGCTTTTTGGGAGTTTTCGGCAATATCAAGAATGTTTAGAGAAAGCTCTTTCATACCGTATCACCCTTTAAAAAGTCAATAAGGTTTTTCCTTACGTTATCGCTGCTGTACGGCTCATCGCAAAGTAAAAACGAGTTTTCCTTATCCTTAATAGCCGTAAGATAATGAGCATCCGAACTGAACAAAAAATTGTTTATGCCGTATTTTTTGCCGTATTCATCCTGATTTGCCTTATCGTGAAGTTCCGCAAAATTGAATTTCGGTGAATCGGGATACGTGCCGAGTATTGATATTATTCCGTTGGCGCTTTTATCAATATGCGCGGGATAACATACTCCGCCGTATTCGTTCACGATTTTAGGCGCTTCCTCAAGGGATACGCTTGTTGCATTTATAAGCAAATTTTCTTCGGTGCCGATTATATTATCCTCACCGTCAAGTATCTGCTGCTTGCCGAATATATCTTCACGGTTTTTAATGAGAATACGCCGCTTATATATATATGTGTCAAAATCCATAGCACTTTGGAGGGTGGGAAACAAACATATTACGTGTATATCTTCCGCCGTTGTAAGCTCCATACCCGCAACCGCTATAATACCGTATTTCTTACACGCGGTAAAAAAAGCGGGACAGTTTTTTGATGTGTTATGGTCGGTAAGCGCCACGATGTTAAGTCCGCAAAGGGACGCCATACCCGCTATATTATTTGGCGTATTGTCATCATCACCGCAAGGAGATAGGCAGGAATGAATATGCAAATCGTAGTAATACTTATTCATTACAGTATACCGTTTAATTTTTGTGCGGTTTCGTATGCGGTAAGCGGTGACAAAATTACGTTTATTCCCTTATCTGATGCCGTTTTAAGTATATCTTCTTCAAGTGTTACATCTTCGCAAAGAATAACGCACGAAACATCGGTAAGAGAAGCCACAGCCACCACGTTGACGTTTGACATTATGGTAAGCCACGCGTTGTTTTCTCTCGCTCTGCCCATAACCCAACTCAAAAGGTCACCGATGTAAACGCCGTCTATTACTCTTTCGCCGTCAGGCAAAGATGCCGGCTCAAAACCGGTACGGGAGAGAAGTTCGTTTACCGTCATCTAATCATCCGCCTTTTTATCGGGATTTGCGCATTTCAGTTTACAGTCCGAAACATCGGCGCGACCCCTTATAACATCTTCCGCAAATGCTCTGCAGGTAGGTGCGCCGCAGGCACCGCAGTCAATCCCCGGCAAAGTATCTTTTAAACTTTGTATATCCGCCATCATCCGCATTGACTTCGCTATATTATCACTGAGCCGTGCTATCGGCTGATACTCGGGGAATTCATCAAACAAAAAATTATCGGGAATATAGTTTTCGGTGTCTATATTGACCGAATTCTGCGAAACCGGCAAATAACGGCGCAAGGTTTGTATTCTTGCTTTTGCGATAAACGGATTTTGCATTGTAAGCACTCCGCCTACGCAACCGCCCGTGCAGGCGTTAAGTTCGATAAATTCAAGTTGCGGTATATTGCCGTTTTCTATTTGGTCCAATACGCGTATTACATTATCAATACCGTCCGCCGCAAGATAATTTTCATTGAAAATTGCCGTTGCCTCGCCGCCGGTACGCGCCCAACCGAGTCCTATCATACCCGATTCCGAAAGCGCTTTGATTTCGGAATCCTTATGCATTTCTCCAATAAGCAAAAAGTAGATATCGCTTATTGAAACCACTTCGTCTATCTGACTTTTATATCCCGCAAATCCGTTTTTAACGTAACTTGCTTTCGCAGGGCAGGGAGATATAAAGCATACACCTATATCTTCCGGCTTTAAATCGGGATTTTTCTCCATTGCCCTTTTTCTTGCAAGTGACGCCGCAACCTCCATAGGCGGAAGCATATGTATAATATTTTCCGTAAGCGACGGAAAGCGAAGTGCTATAAGTCTTGCAATTACAGGGCAGGCAGAACTTATCGCCGGTTTTTTAACCCCGTCGGTTTTAAGATAAAGTCTTGTATAAGAAGATACGATTTCTGCCGCTTTTGAAACTTCGTATACATCGTCAAACCCGATTTTTAAAAGTCCGTCAAGAACGTAATCAATATCTTCAAGATTATCAAACTGACCATATAACGTGGGTGCGGGCAATGCTATTTTCCACTTAAAGCGCTTCATATTGTCAAGGTTGCCGCATACCGCTTTTTTAGCACCGCTTGGGCATACCTTTATACATTCTCCGCAGTCTATACACCGTGTGGGATTTATCTGCGCATGTAAATCTTTGATACGAATGGCTTCCGTGGGGCAATGTCGCATACAGGTTGTACAACCCGTACATTTAGACTCATCAATCAAAACCGAATGCTCGTATATGTGCATAAACTCACCCTTGGATGTTTACTCGCATAGTAATGGTGGTGCCAACCCCTACGGTTGACTCAACATTCATATAATCGCTGTAACGTTTCATATTCGGCAGTCCCATTCCCGCTCCGAAACCGAGCGACCTTATAGGGTCGGGCGCGGTGGAATATCCTTCCTGCATCGCCTTATCTATATTCTCAATTCCGGGACCGCTATCTTTGAGTACGATTTCAATATAGTCCTCCATCACCTTGACTTCGGCATTGCCGCCGCCTGCGTGTATTACCATATTTATTTCGCCCTCGTACATCGCAATGGATACTCGCCTTATAATTTCGGTAGGTATACCGAGTTGCCTTAAATTCTTTTTGATTTGTACCGATGCCTGACCTGCGGACGTAAAGTCCTTCCCGTCAACATTGAACTTGAAAACAAGTTCTTCGCTCATTTTTTTACCTTATTGCCTACAAGACCGTTTGCGTATAAAATACCGCATGCCTCGTAAAGTCTTTTATCGGTAAGCATTATTACTATGCCTGCTTCCTTTGCAAGTTCTATCATTTCGGGAGTAGGTACTTTAGAGCGAACAAAAACAATACAAATCATATCCATCATTTCGGCAGTACGGATAACTTGCGGATTTACAAGTCCCGTAAGCAAAACTGCCTGATCTTTTACATAAGCCAAAACGTCACTCATAAGATCGCAGCCGCAGGCGGAATAAACATGCCTGCCTACATTCTCTTCGCAACAAATGACCTTTGCATCCAGCAATTCCTGCATGGTACTGATTTTCATACAGACACTTTCCTTTTAAAAGTTAGTTGTATTTTGCAAGTATGCCGTCAACATCGTCAACGGTAAGTCTGCCGTAAACGTCATCATTAACGGTAAGTACGGGAGCAAGTCCGCAAGCGCCTATGCAACGGCAGGCAGTAAGAGAAAACTTACCGTCTTCGGTGCATTCATCGGCACCTATACCGAGTTTTTCGCTTAACTTATCGAATATAGGACCTGAACCCTTAACGTAACAAGCGGTACCCAAACATACCGATATGTTATACTTGCCCTTAGGCGAAAGTGAGAACTGCGCATAGAAAGTTGATACACCGTATACCTTTTCAAGCGGTACGTCCATACCTTCGGCTATCATCTCCTGTACTTCCATAGGCAGATAACCGTAAATGTCCTGCGCCTTCTGCATTACTACCATAAGGTTGCTCTTATCACTCTTATGCTCTTCTATTACCTGCATAAGTTGCGCTTCCTGCTCGGCAGTGCCTTTGAAGGGAAGTTTGCTGATTTTTTTCTTCATTACAAAATCCTCCTTAAAAGATTATATATGTGTAAGCATTGCTTAAAGTGTGATAATTTTTTCACAAACACTATATATTCCAATATAGTATAACATATCTTGCACATTTTGCAAACCTTTTTTAATAAATTTCCTTTATTTTCTACAAAATAATATATACATATATATATAAGCGCTTTTTATCGCAAAAATTGTTTAGTCCGTTGCATAACACTACATCTTGTGATATACTTTATACAGTACTTTTTTAAGGAGACTTTTTTATATGAAAGCATACGGATTACAAAAAATGACACTGCTTGATTTTCCGGGTAAAGTAGCGTGTACGGTATTTACCGGCGGCTGCAATTTGCGGTGCCCGTTTTGTCACAATGCGGGACTTGTGACCGATATAGACGATACCGCCGTTTACACCGAAGAAGAAATACTTAAATTTTTAAGCGGAAGAAAAGGCCTTCTTGACGGTGTTGCGATTACCGGCGGCGAACCGCTTTTGCAACCCGATATCATAGATTTTATTAAAAAGGTACGAAATCTCGGCTTTGCCG
>JAKSQL010000070.1 GCA_024404125.1 Clostridia bacterium | reverse complement strand
AGAACTGTTTTAAAAAAATAGTATCGGAATTCAACTAAATGTTGATTTTAAGACCTTACAGGGTTATAATATCACTCGGTGATATAAATGAGTGAAAACTGTACAGGCAACTGCAGTAACTGTCAAAGTAACTGCGAGTCAAGAAAAAAAGAAAGTTTTATAGAACAAACAAACGAGTATAATACCATAAAAAACGTTATAGCCGTAATAAGCGGCAAGGGCGGTGTAGGTAAGTCGACGGTAAGTTCGCTTTTAGCGGTTGAACTTAACAAAAAAGGGTATAAGGTAGGCATTTTGGATGCCGATATCACAGGCCCCTCAATACCGAAAGCATTCGGCATAAATCAAAATGCTATGCAACACGAACTCGGCATACTGCCCGCCGAAAGCAAAAACGGAATAAAGATAATGTCTATAAATATGATGCTTAAAGAGCACGATGCGCCGGTGGTTTGGCGCGGTCCCGTAATTGCGGGCGCGGTAAAACAGTTCTGGCAGGACGTTATTTGGGGTGAACTTGATTACCTTATTATTGACTGTCCTCCCGGAACGGGTGACGTTCCTCTTACCGTTTTCCAAACCGTACCGCTTGACGGTGCAATAATCGTAACCTCTCCGCAGGACCTTGTATCTTTAATAGTTACAAAGGCATACAATATGGCGAAAATGATGAACATAAACGTTTTGGGCCTTGTTGAGAATATGAGTTACGTTAAATGTCCCGACTGCGGTAAAGAGTTTAGTATTTTCGGCTCGGGTACCGAGAGTCTTGCAAAAGAAATAGGCATTGATTTACTCGCAAAAATGCCTATTGACCTTTCACTTTCAACTATGGTCGATAACGGCAATATTGAAAATGTTAAAGAAAACTATCTTGAAAAAGCGGTAGAGAAAGCGCAAGAGATTAAAAAAGTATGAGAATGCGAAAGAAAAAGCATCTTGAAGAGCGACTTTCCGATGTAAGCGATTATCTTTATATAAGCGACTGCTCGGACAGAAACTTCAACACTGCGATAAATAATAAAGATTATATAGATTTAGAAAAGTTTTTCGGAAACGATAATCCGCTTTACCTTGAAATAGGTTGCGGCAAAGGCAAATTTGCGGCGGAATACGCAAAGACCCACCCTGAAATAAACCTTTTGGCAGTAGAAAAAGAGTCAAACGTAATAGTAAGCGCCTGCGAAAACGCAAAAGCGCAGGGTATTAAAAATCTTAAGTTTTTAAAGTGTTCGGCTGAGTATATCGAGCGGCACATAAAAGAAAAAAGTGTTCATAGAATTTTTCTTAACTTTTCGTGTCCGTTTCCTAAAAACAAATATGCTTCGCACCGACTTACAAGTGAAAACTTTTTGAAAATTTATAAACGTATTATGGCTGACGGTGCCGAAATCCATCAAAAGACCGATAATATGCATTTCTTTGAATTTTCGATAGAACAGTTTTCAAATGCTTCTTTTGCCATTAAGAATCTTTCACTTGATTTACATAACAGTGATTTTGAGGGCAATATCGTAACCGAATACGAACAACGTTTTTTAGAACTCGGTATGCCTATTTACCGACTTGAAGCATACATAAATAAGTAAATAAAACAAGTGCCGCATAAAAGATTTACGGCACTTGGTCTGGAGTGTCGGCAAATCGCCACTCTCTTGGACGGGGATGCCGTTTGCATATAAAATCAAAGATTTTAAGACGCACTCTATCCCCGCCAATACCACCCCTGTGCTCTTGAAAATCGTCTTTAACGGACGATTTTCGCCTAAAATGTGTTTTTCCGCCGCACGTGTCGCCGGAAAAACAAAATGCGGCTGACCGCCACAAAAGCAGTCAACCACATAGTTTATCTAATGTTTAAAACAAGTGCCGCATAAAAGATTTACGGCACTTGTTTTTTGGCCCCTAAGCGCAACTTTCGAGGGCAGGATTTTATTGATTAAGACCTATTATTTCAAGGGGAGAAACACTCTTATCGTCCTTAAATGCTTCAATGTGGATATGCTCTTCGTCCGCACATTCGCTCGGTACGGTATCGCAAAGTCCCAAAATATCTCCCGCTTTAACACTTTGACCTGCTTTGAGTTTAACGTCTTTAAGTCCGCAATATTTTACCTTAATACCGCTGCCGTGGTCTACCGTTATAACGTTTCCGAGTTCAACGCTCTTTTCTACCGCGGTTACTGTGCCGTTGGTTACGGCTTTTATATTTGAATTCTTTTTGCAGGCAATATCAATGCCCAAATGAAGTCGCATATCGTTATAGGTGGAGGAATACTGTAACGCGGTATCGCTGTAGTTTTTGATTATTTTTCCCTCTGCGGGAAGCACAAATGCCGCTTTTTCCTGCACCGGAGGTGTATTTGTACTGCTCTCGACTTTGCTTTCCTCGTACGGCACGTCACTTACCGTTTTATTCGCCTCGGTTTTGCTTTCAACCTTGCTTTCGGTTTTCTTGGGAGTACCGTTACTATTGTATGAACTTAACGGTGCTTTATATGACTGATTATCTGAAACGTTGTTTTTAACCGAAGTCTTATCTTTTGAAAGCGCAAAGTATGAGGCACCGCCTATTGCCACAAGGCAACACGCCACAACTGTATAAAAAGTAAGCGAACCTCTGAATTTCGGATTTTGAGAATATTTCATATTTTTTTACCCCTTATAAATTTTTTGGACGTTTATATTATGGGCAAAAATACTTAATATATTCTTTTTATTGATAGAAAATAAAATATGTGTTATATTTATTTAAAAGGAATTCGGTGATATTATGAAGATGATTTTTATAAGGCACGGCGACCCCGATTATTCAATAGATTCTTTAACAGAAAAGGGTTTTGTTGAGGCAGAACTTTTATCCGAAAGAATTTCAAAACTTGATATTAAAGATATATACTGTTCTCCGTTGGGCAGAGCGAGGAGAACTGCCGAGCCGACCCTTAAAAAAATGAACAGAAAAGCGGAAATTCTTGATTGGCTTATGGAGTTTCCGGGGTATATCATTGACCCCGTCACCAAAAAGAAACGTATACCGTGGGACCATTTGCCGTCTTATTGGACAAACTGCCCGGAACTTTACGATAAAGACCGCTTTTTGGATAACGAAGTTATGAATAGCGGAGACGTACGCGAAAAATACACCGAGGTATGCGTTAAACTTGATGCACTTATGGCAAAATACGGATACGAAAGAAACGGCTCGGTTTATAAAGTTACTAATGAAAATACAGATACGGTAGTGCTCTTTTGTCATTTTGGTATTGAGTGTGTAATGCTATCTCATATTTTAGGTGTGTCACCGCTTGTTTTATGGCAGGGCTTTATTGCGCTTCCTTCCTCGGTTACAACTTTAGTAAGTGAGGAAAGAGAAGAGGGAACGGCATATTTCAGATGCTTAGGGTTTGGAGATATTTCCCATCTGAATGCGGCAGGAGAAGAACCGTCTTTTTCGGGCAGATTTTGTGAAACTTTTTCAAATAAGGATGAGCGTCATTGAACAAAAAAATTTTTGACTGTTTTATAATAGGCGGCGGCGCGGCGGGACTTTGCTGTGCTATAAGTTTAAAAAGTGAAAATCCGCAGTTATCGGTAGCGGTTGCGGAGCAGTTATCACGCGTAGGTAAAAAACTTATCACAACGGGAAACGGCAGATGCAATATCACAAATAAAAATATATCGCTTGACCGCTATCACTCGAAAAATTTAAAGTTTTGCGAGTTTATACTTAAAAATTACGGTGTAGGTAAGATAACCGATTTCTTTAATGCGCTCGGTGTCTGTTTTGTTTATGAGGATAACGGCAAGGCATACCCCTATTCGTTGCAGGCGTCTTCGGTTGTAGATGCTTTGCGCTTTAAGTGTGACGAAACAGGTGTTGAAACTTATACCGACACTGCTGTAACGCAGGTTAAAAAAAGCGGCAATATTTTTGAAGTATCTGCAAGCGGCGAAACTTATTTTTCAAAAACGGTATTATTCGCAACGGGACTGTTTGCGGGCGGCAGTAAACTCGGCAGTAACGGTACGGGATTTAATATCCTTAAAAATATGGGATATAAAGCAGTGAATACCTACCCCGCAATAGTTCAGCTTAAAACCGAAACAGATACAGTACGCCAACTTAAAGGCATAAAGGTAAATGCTGACGTAGCCCTTAAAACCGATAATAAGGTTATAAGAAAAGAATATGGCGAGGTACTGTTTTGCGATTACGGTCTTTCAGGTCCTCCCATACTTCAACTTTCGGGCGAAATCCATAATTATTCGGCACAGAATTACATATATCTCGATTTGTGCCCCGAAACCGCATTTGACACTCTTTTTGATATGCTTAAAAGCAGAAAAGAGTTTTTAAAACTGCGCAATAATGAAGAATTTCTTACGGGATTTCTCAACAAAAGGGTAGGTCAGGTAATCTTAAAATTATGCAATATAACTTTAAACAGTAAGGTTTCGGACCTTGACGATAACGATTTAAGAAACGTTGCTTCAAAAATTAAAAAATTCGGGTTTAAGGTAACGGGGAATACGGGATACGAAAACTCTCAGGTTACGGCAGGCGGGATAGACACCTTGCAGTTTGACGAAACTACTATGATGTCCAAAACCGATAAGGGACTTTTCTGCGCAGGCGAGATACTTGACGTTTACGGTGACTGCGGCGGCTTTAACCTTACCTTTGCGTTTGGCAGTGCTATGTGCGCGTCAGACGGCATTATTAAATATTTAGGCGGTAAATTATGATAATAGTAAATAATCTTAATCTTCCGCTTGATACCGATTTTGATAACTTAAAGCCCATTGTATCCCGCATTTTAAAGTTAGAACAAAACTTAATTTATGATGTAAAACTTTATAAAAAGTCGGTTGATGTAATTAAGAAAATCGACATAAAGTTTTGTTGCTCGGTACTCTTTAATGTTAAGTGTGACGAGAAAAAGATAATTAAAAAAGTTAAAAATGCGGCACCTTTTATTATGCCGAAATATGAGTTTAAAACGGTTGATAAACCCGTTGCTTACCGTCCCGTTGTAGTAGGATTTGGTCCTGCGGGTATGTTTGCGGCGCTTATTTTAGCCAAAGCGGGACTGCGTCCTGTTGTATATGAGCGCGGTGCTGACGTTGATACAAGAAAAAAGGACGTAGAAAAATTTTTTACTGCGGGAATACTCAACGAAAATTCAAACGTACACTTTGGCGAGGGCGGAGCAGGTACTTTTTCGGACGGCAAACTGAATACGGGCATAAAAGATAGCCGCATACGGTTTGTGCTTGAAAGTTTTTATAAATACGGCGCTAAAGAGAATATACTTTACGATGCAAAACCGCATATAGGCACCGATATACTCTGCGATGTGGTAAAAAATCTACGTAACGATATTATCAAGCTTGGTGGCGAGGTGCATTTTAACAGCAGAGTGGACGGCATTATTACCGAAGATAACCGCTTAAAAGGCATTGTTGTAAACGGGAATACCGTAGAGTGCCAAATAGCAATTTTCGCTATCGGTCACAGTGCGAGAGAAACCTTTAAAATGCTATATGAAAGCGGCGCCGATATGGAGCAAAAACCGTTTTCCGCGGGGGTGAGAATAGAACACCTTGCAAGCGATATAAACAAGGCGATGTACGGCGATTTTGCAGATAATAAGGCACTGTCTGCGGCGGATTACAAACTTGCCGTTCACCTTGATAACGGCAGAGGCGTATATACGTTTTGTATGTGCCCCGGC
>JAKSQL010000007.1 GCA_024404125.1 Clostridia bacterium | reverse complement strand
AACAGATGTTCACACATTTCCCCTAAAAATACGGAGAAATGAACAGCCACAAGCTATGAATAAATGTGAATTTGGCGAGTGGGAATGATTTTGCAAGGCAAAATCATTTATCGCCGGCAGAGATTTCTCTGCCGGTTTTTTATTTGCAAAAAAATTTAAAAAAAGTACTTGACAAACCATATACTTCGTGTTACGATGTATTACGTAAGGGGAGGTATAATATGGATGCTCAGATAAAGCACGGGCTTTTGGACGTGTGCGTATTGGCGGCAATAAAAAACGAGGATTCGTACGGTTATAAAATAATCAAAGATATGAAGCCGTATATTGAACTTTCGGAATCGACTTTATACACTGTTTTAAAGCGTCTTGAAACGTCAAATATGCTTACAGTTAAAACAGCCGAGCACGATGGCAGACTAAGAAAATACTATCATATTACAGATAACGGCATAAAACGGATTGACGAATTCAAAAACGAGTGGAACGAGATTTTATCAATATACAAATTTGTAAGCAAGGGGGATAACGGTAATGAAAAAGGAAGAATTTCTTGATAAATTGCGCAAAGGATTATCGGGTTTACCGAAAAATGACATTGAAGAGCGCTTAAACTTCTACGGCGAAATGATAGATGACCGAATTGAAGAAGGTCTTAGTGAAGAGCAGGCAGTCGCAAAAATCGGCAGTGTTGATGCGGTTGTATCGCAGATTATAGCGGATACTCCGCTTAAAAAAATTGTAAAAGAAAAGATACAGATTAAAAGAAAATTTTCTGTATTAGAGGCAGTGCTTTTAATTCTCGGCTCACCAATATGGCTATCCCTTATAATTACCGCATTTGCGGTGGTTTTGCCGCTATATATACTGTTATGGATTTTGCCGTGGATTTTGTTTGTTTCCTTTGCATCTTGCGGACTTTCAGGCATAGCGGCAGGTATAATTTTTGCAATAGGCGGCAATATTTTTACAGCAGTTGCAATTACAGGGCTTGGAATTTTAAGTGCGGGACTTTGCATCTTTATGTTTTTCGGCTGTAAAGCGGCAGTAAAAGGAATGTTATTGCTTACAAAGAAGACTGCAATAAAAATTAAAAACCGCTTTACTTTAAAGGAGTGAAGAAAATGAGTAAATATAAAAAAATATGGATTATTACGGCATCTGTTTTGGTTGTAATCGGAATTGTTGTGTTTTCACTCGCAATGCAAATCAACCGTTGGGATTTTTCGGCACTTAACACCTATGAAACCGAAATAAACACCTACGATATAAGCGAAGAAATAAGCAACATAAATATAGACACGGATACGGCGGACATTTATTTTGTAAAATCGCAGGATAACGTATGCAAAGTTGTTTGTAACGAGTATAAAAAAATAAAGCATACAGTAACGGTAAACGAAGGAACTCTTACCGTAAAATCAGTTGATACAAGAAAGTGGCAGGACTACATTGCCGTAGTTGCAAAATCGCCCAAAATAACTGTTTTTTTGCCGAAAGAAGAATATGCTTTGCTTACTGTAAAAGAAAGCACGGGAGATATTAAGGTGCCGAGGAATTTTAAGTTTTTAAGTGCAGATATTTCTTTAAGTACCGGCGACGTGGAATTTTCCGCTTCTGCCGAAAAAACGGTAAAAATCGAATTAAGTACGGGTGATATTGAAGTTGAAAACACTTTGTGCGATATGCTTGACCTTACGGTTTCAACTGGTGAAATCGAGATTTCAGATACCGTCTGCACAAACTTGATATCAAGCGGAAGTACGGGCGATATATCGCTTGAAAACGTGAACGTAAAAGAAAAAATCTCTATAAAAAGAAGCACGGGAGAAGTTGAGTTTGAGGATAGTGACGCAGGCGAAATCTTTGTAAAAACAGCTACGGGTGACGTTACCGGTACACTGCTTACCGATAAAATATTTATCGCCGAAAGTTCAAGCGGATACATAAATGTACCAAGAACCGCAGTCGGCGGCAAATGTGAAATTACAACCTCAACCGGAGATATAAAAATAAGAATAGGCAGATAAGAAAAACCCTGTCGCTTAAATTTAAGCGACAGGGCATTTTTGCATTTATTTAAGTATTTTTGAAAGTTTTGCAAAACTTTCAAGGTCAATTTTCTCTCCTCTTACGTTTTCGTCAAGTCCTATTTCTTTAAGGGCATTTTTAAGCTTTTCTTTATCTATACCCATAGTGTTTGAAACCGAATTCAAAAAGGTTTTTCGGCGTTGCGCAAAGGCGCATTTTATAAGCGAAAAGAAAAACTTTTCGTCACTTACACTTACGGGCGGAGTTTTTTTAATCTCAAGCTTTATTACCGCCGAGTCAACATTAGGAGAGGGAATAAACGAAGATCTCGGCACTTTAAAAAGAATACCCGGCTTTGAGTAATATGTCACCGCCGCAGTTACCGCACCCGCTTCACGCGAGGTAACATCTGCACAAATGCGGTTTGCCGCCTCAAGTTGCACCATAGCGGTAATGCTTTTTATATCGAGTTTGCTTTGTAAAAGCCCCATAATAATAGGTGAGGTTATGTAGTAAGGCAGGTTTGCGCAAACACTTACGCTTTCACAGTCTGAAAACTTTTCTTTTATTAGTGCGGATAGGTCAAGCATAAGCACGTCTGAAAAAATAACCTCTACGTTTGAAAACTCACCCACCGTTTCGTTTAAAACGGGTTTAAGGCGACTGTCAATTTCTATTGCAACCACTTTTTTTGCGCGCTTTGCAAGTTCACGTGTAAGCACACCTGCACCCGGTCCTATTTCAATAACTCCGCTGTTTTCATCGGTTGCTGCATCTGCCATTTTAGGGCACACGGTACTGTCGGTCAAAAAATTTTGACCAAGTGATTTCTTAAAGGTAAATCCGTTTTTTGAAAGCAAATTTTTTATCTCTGTTATGTCGGTTAAATTCATATTGCACCTCTTAAAACGATTATATAGTAATATCGGTTTTGTTGCAAGAAA
This sequence comes from Clostridia bacterium, assembly GCA_024404125.1. GTDB lineage: Bacteria > Bacillota > Clostridia > Oscillospirales > Acutalibacteraceae > UBA737. Next base: position 14,660 of record JAKSQL010000007.1, on the reverse strand, counting down.
ATTTTAGGTGACAAATGCCGCTTTATATTGTATAATAAAAACAAATAAGTTTAACGGAGTGAAAATTTTGGATAACAAATACTATTCCGGCGTTATAGCCGAGATGCAGGATTTTTTTGATGAGAACGGTTTTACCGTAAATAAGGATAACGAATATACAAGCGCAAGTAAAGCAGTTAAGGTTGAATACAACGAGGAAAAGCAAACCTACGAACTTTATATGGCGGAAATAAATGAAAACGAAAAGGGCGAATATGCACTCGCATCTTCCTGGCTTTTTGATGATTCGCAGACCGAAAAAGATGCCGGCAGTGTGGGTATTGACTTTGTAAACACTTTAAGAGACAGTATGGGCATAAAGGTAAAACGTACCGTTTCATCGGCAAGTTCGGTAGACCTGCCCACCGCTTCGGCGGACGGCAGTATGAAAACCGCCGGCTTTGCCAAAAAGGTGCTTGACGTTTATCCGCAGTATAAAGATGCGTATAAAGAGCACATTGCGAAATACGGCAATTTTCTTTATATGGAATTTTTTGCCGAAACATTTATTCCCACTATTACCGAGGTTTTGCGCAAAGGTGAAAAAAAGCAGATGAAGAAATTATATGAACTGCTCGAAAATGCATATACTACGGGAGACAGAGAAACCGTAAATATAGTAGTGGCATCTCTTGCCGCCGCAGTTTTGAAAGACGAAACTCTTAAAGAAAAGGCAGACGAACTTTTAGCGGAGGACAGTCATTTCAAAGCATCGCTTAATGCATTCATTCCGGTACTTAAAGCCGACAAAAAACTCTTTGCGGCTTTGGTAAAATAAATTTAAAGGAGCATTGGTATGGGACCTTTTTTAGTGATTTTATTTGTTGTGATAGTACTTATTCTTATTTTCACCAACATAAGAATAGTACCGCAGGCAACACAGTTTGTAATCGAACTTTTAGGCAAATACAAAACTACGTGGGACGCGGGTATTCACGTTAAACTGCCCTTGGTGGAAAGGGTATCAAAGCGTGTTACCTTAAAAGAGCAGGTTATGGATTCTCCTCCTCAACCGGTTATTACCAAAGATAACGTTACAATGCAGATAGATACGGTAGTGTATTTCCGTATATTTGATGCACGCCTTTATACTTACGGTGTGGTAAACCCGATAAGTGCGCTTGAAAACCTTACTGCTACTACACTTCGTAACATAGTAGGCGAAATGGAACTTGACGGCACACTTACCTCAAGAGATATAATAAACGGCAAGATGACAAATATTCTTGACGATGCGACTGACCAATGGGGCATAAAGGTTACCCGTGTGGAGCTTAAAAACATTATACCTCCCGCCGAGATACAAAACGCGATGGAGAAGCAGATGAAAGCCGAACGTGACCGCCGCGAAACACTTTTGCAGGCAGAGGGACACAAAGCGGCTGCCATCACAAGAGCCGAAGGCGATAAGCAGGCAATGATACTCGCCGCCGAAGGTGAAAGAGATGCAAGAATTGCAAGAGCCGAAGGTGAGGCAAAAGCAATTTTACTTTCAAAACAAGCCGAGGCGGACGGTCTTAAAGCGCTTAAAGAAGCAGGTGTAGATGCTGCCGTAATAGAACTTAAAAAATACGAGGCACTTGTAAATATGGCAAACGGTACCGCGGCTAAACTTATTATTCCAACCGATGCGGTAAATGCCGTTACAAATAACGCAATTTTCAGTGAAACTACGGGACTCGGCGATAACGTAAAGTCCGCAAAGAAGCCGACACCGCCCGTTAAAAAAGACGAGTGTTGCGATAAATAAACCGATTATAAATTTTTCCCGCTTGAAATTATTTCAGGCGGGGATTTTTTATGCTTATATATCTTGATATTATATAAAAACTATGATATTATATAATAATAAAATTATAAGGAGAAATGCGCCTTGTCGTATCCGCTTAAAAATATAAGAAATTTTTGTATCGTCGCTCATATCGACCACGGCAAGTCTACCCTTGCGGACAGACTGCTTGAACTTACCGAGTCGGTAGCAAAACGCGATATGGAAGAACAGATACTTGACAGTATGGAACTTGAACGCGAACGCGGTATCACCATAAAAGCCCATGCCGTAACTCTTTACTATAACGCGCTTGACGGCGAAACTTACGAACTCAACCTTATTGATACTCCGGGACACGTTGACTTTAACTACGAGGTTTCACGTTCGCTTGCGGCGTGCGAGGGCGCCATACTTGTTGTTGATGCGTCTCAGGGCATTGAGGCGCAAACACTTGCTAATACTTATCTTGCGGTAGACCACGGTCTTGAAATTTTGCCGGTGGTAAATAAAATAGACCTGCCTTCCGCAGAACCCGAGCGAGTTAAAAGTGAGATAGAGGATATCATAGGTATATCTGCCGAAAACGCACCGCTTATCTCGGCTAAAACGGGGCTTAATGTTGAGAGTGTTCTTGAACTTATAGTAAACGGCGTACCTGCTCCCGTAGGAGACCGAAACGCACCTCTTAAAGCACTTATATTTGACTCTTTTTACGATGCTTATAAGGGTGTTATAGTATATTTCAGAGTGGTAAGCGGAAAAATTAAAACGGGGGACAGAATTAAAATGATGTCCACCGGAGCCGAGTTTGAAATAGTGGAACTCGGCAGAAAAAAGGCAACAAGTCTTGAAAGTTGCGATATGCTTGAAGCCGGCGAGGTAGGTTATTTCTCTGCTTCAATTAAAACCGTTTCCGAAGCAAGAGTAGGTGATACGGTTACTCATTGCGAAACTCCCGCAAAAGAGGCACTGCCCGGTTACAGAGCAGTAAAACCGGTTGTGTTCTGCGGTATATACCCTGCGGACGGCGCTAAATATAACGACCTTAAAGAAGCACTCGAAAAACTGCAACTTAACGATGCATCGCTTCTCTACGAAGCGGAAACTTCTCAGGCATTGGGCTTCGGTTTCCGTTGCGGATTTTTGGGACTTCTCCACATGGAGATAATAGAAGAACGGCTTGAGCGCGAATACAACCTTGAAATAATTACAACAGCGCCGAGTGTTGAATACAGATTTGAACTTACAAACGGCGATACGGTGTCGGTTGATAACCCCACCAACTACCCTGACCCCGCAACCGTAAATACGGCGCTTGAGCCGATATCAAACGTGCATATCTATGCACCGAGCGCATACGTAGGCACTATTATGGGACTTTGTGAGGAACGCAGAGGCGTTTATATAGATATGAAATATATGGGGGATAGGGTTGACATTCACTATAAAATGCCTACGGGCGAGATAGTATATGACTTTTTTGATGCATTAAAGTCCCGCACCAAAGGTTATGCGAGTTACGATTACGAGCCGGACGGTTACCAAAAATCCTCCCTTGTAAAACTTGACGTAATGCTTGCAGGCGATACGGTAGATGCTTTATCCTTTATAGTCCACAGCGATAATGCATATCAAAGGGCAAGAAGAATAGCGGAAAAGTTAAAGGATTATATACCGCGTCAACTTTTCGAGGTACCCGTGCAGGTAGCGGTAGGCGGTAAGATAATAGCAAGAGAAACTGTAAAGGCACTTAGGAAAGACGTTCTTGCAAAATGCTACGGCGGCGATATAACGAGAAAGAAAAAACTTCTTGAAAAGCAAAAAGAAGGTAAAAAGAAAATGCGAAAGCTTGGCTCTGTTGAGGTGCCGAAAGATGCATTTATGGCAGTGCTTAAACTTGACGAATAGAGGTAAAAATATGTCTACTAAAAGACAGCAGGCAATAAAACGCAGGAATATATTTTTAGCCGCTGTGGCGGCGGTTTTGGTACTTATAATCATAGGTATTACCTTTATGGTAAAACTTATAGTTAAGGGTGTTAAAACTAAAGACGTAAGCGAAAGTAAGCCCGAAAGCAAAATCACCGATACCGTAAGCGAGGTGACTTCGTCTGAAGTTGACGTTGCTTTTGACGATACTCCCGATATGGTAATTTTAGGCAACTATACGCTTGACGCGAACTTTAAGAAACTCCTTTTAGTTAACGACAGTCACCCCCTGCCCGATGATTATGATTACGAAGGTGACCTTGTAACCATTGAGGATAAATACCACAACGGCAGTTTGAATAAGTTGAATAAGGATATATGGCCGTATATGAAAGCAATGATAGAAAAGGCGTGGGAGGACGGTGTAAACCTTAAAGTGTGGTCGCCCTACCGCTCTTACGCAACACAAAAAATGCTTTTTGAAAATATGGTAAAGAAACAAAGAACGCCCGATATGACCGATAAGCAGGCGGAAGATAAAGCGGCTACGATAGTAGCGCGTCCGGGAACGAGCGAACACCATACGGGACTTGCTACCGACTTCAATATGGCAGATGATAAATTTGAGCAAACTCCTATGTTTGAGTGGCTTCAAAAGCATTGTGCTGAATACGGTTTTATAATGCGCTATCCTAAAAACAGCAGTGATAAAACGGGTGTAATTTACGAATCTTGGCACTACAGATTTGTAGGAATAAACGTAGCAAAAGAAATGAAAGAAATGAATGTCACACTTGAAGAATATCTTGAACTTAAAGGCATAGAGTAATTTAAGGAGAAATTTTATGGATTGCAGAAAATTTTTTGACAGTCTTGACGGTAAAAAAATAGCAATGTGCGGTATAGGTATAAGCAATACACCGCTTATTCTTAACTTTTTGAGTAAAGGCGCAAGGGTTATTGCGTGTGACCGCCGAAACCGTGAACAGATAGGCGAGATTGCCGATAAGTTAGAGAGCGCGGGAGCGGAACTTAAACTCGGTGAAGATTACCTTAAAGATTTAGAAGTAGATATAATTTTCAGAACACCGGGTATGAGTTTTAATCTTCCCGAACTCGAAACCGCCCGCAAAAGAGGTATTGCGGTAACAAGTGAAATGGAGGTCTTTTTCGACCTTTGCCCCGCTACCGTTTTTGCGGTTACGGGGTCTGACGGTAAGACTACCACCACCACTTTAATATCCGAAATGCTTAAAAAGCAGGGCAAAAAGGTTTTTGTAGGCGGGAATATAGGCAAGCCGCTTTTACCCGAAATAGAAAATATTACGGCTGACGATTTTGTGGTAGTTGAACTTTCCTCTTTCCAACTTATTTCAATGAGAAAAAGTCCCGATGTTGCGGTAGTTACCAACGTAGCACCCAACCATTTGGATATTCATAAGGATATGGACGAATACGTAGAAGCAAAGAAAAACGTGCTTTTGCACCAAAATGCTTTCTCGCGTACCGTTTTAAACAGAGATAACGAGATAACAGAGGGATTCAGAAAATTCGTAAGAGGTCAGTCGCTTGGATTCAGTATGGAAAGAAGACTTCATAACGGTGCTTTTCTTTCGGGTGACGGCACACTTCACATGGCTTACAGAGGCATAGATGTACCTGTTATTGACCGTAAAGAAATCGCAGTAATCGGTGACCATAACATAGAAAATTACCTTGCGGCTATTTCTGCCGTTTGGGGATATGTAAGTGTCGAGAATATCCGTAAAGTGGCGCACGAGTTTAAGGGAGTTGAGCACCGTATTGAGTTTGTAAGAGAAGTAAACGGCGTAAAATATTATAACGATTCTATTGCTTCAAGCCCCACAAGAACCATTGCGGGACTCAAAGCATTTGATAAAAAGGTTATTCTTATTGCGGGCGGTTACGATAAACATATACCCTTTGAGCCGTTGGTACCGTATATAATCGACAAGGTAAAACTTTTATATCTTTGCGGCGATACCGCCGATAAGATAGAACGTGCAATAAGGAACTCAAGCAGGTTTGACGGCAGTCCCGAAATAGTAAGGGTGCAGGATATAAAAGAAGCGGTGTTAAGGGCAAACAAGATAGCCGAAAGCGGCGATATAGTAACATTAAGTCCTGCTTGTGCAAGTTTTGATGCATTCCCCAATTTTGCGGCAAGAGGTAATTTCTTTAAGGAAGTAGTGAACGGTTTATAATGGATATTAAAACTTTACTTTGTGAGCTTTCTTCACGCGTTTCGGTAGGTAATATAAGCGAAGCGGACGATTACGCGGCAGAATATCTTTCAAAATATGCAAAGACCTATAAGTCGGATAACGGCGCGGTTATTGCAACACTTAAAGGCAAAAGCGATTATACTCTCATGCTTGATGCTCATATTGATGAGGTCGCTTTTGTTGTTACCGGTGTTGACGGCGACGGTTTTGTAACGGTAAACACCTGCGGAGGCATAGATATTCGTACACTTCCCGCAAAGTCCGTAACAATACACTCAAAGCAAAAGGTGACTGGTGTGTTTTGCTCAATTCCGCCCCATTTGTCTCCCGAGGATACCGACTTTGAGCATATAACCGATTTTAAGATAGACAGTATGCTGCAAAGTAAGGCAAAGGAAATAATATCGGTCGGTGACTTTGTAACCTTTAATACAAAACCTTACGAACTTTTAAACGGAAGACTATCAGGAAAATCGTTTGACGATAGGGCAGGTTGTACGGTATTGCTCGAACTTGCAAAACGGCTATCAAAAAAAGAACTCCCCTTTAACGTAACTTTCGTTTTAAGCGATATGGAAGAACTGGGGCTACGGGGTGCTAAAACCGCGTCTTACGAAGTATCTCCCGATGAGGCAATAGCAATAGATGTAAGTTTCGGCGATGCCCCCGATGTATCAAGCGACGATTGCGGCAAACTTTCAAATCGCGCTACGATACGCACAAGTCCTGTACTTGATAAAGCGGTAACGAATAAACTTTTTGATATAGCAAAACAAAACTCTATACCGTATCAGTCGGAAGTTATGGGCAGAAGCACCGGCACTAACAGTGATATAATTTCGGTTAATAAATCGGGGGTTAAAACGGGACTTGTTTCAATACCCATTCGCAATATGCATACCGATAATGAGGTAATAGACGTAGCCGACATAGAAAGTGTTTGCGACCTTTTGGAGAAATACATTTTAAGTAGGGGTGTTATGAATGTTTGATATATTAAAATCCCTTTGCTGTATTGACGGTATTTCGGGTGACGAACAAAATGTAAGAGAATATATAATCTCTCAGATAAAGGACTGCTGTGAGTACAAGGTCGATAACATCGGCAATATAATTGTCTTTAAAAAGGGCAAAAAACGTCCTTTTAAAAAACTTATGCTTGATGCTCATATGGACGAAGTAGGGTTTATTATTACGGGCATTGATGATAACGGCTTTTTAAAGTTTACCAATATAGGCAGTATAGAAACCGCGGTAATGCTTTCAAGACACGTTTTAATAAACGGTAAGATAAACGGTGTTATAGGCAGTAAGCCGATTCACTTAACCCATGGGGAAGAATCAAAGAAACTCCCGAAAGCCGATACACTTTATATAGATATAGGCGCAAAGAGTAAAGAAGATGCAGAAAAGTATGTTCGTTTAGGCGATAGCGCGGTTATGGTAAGCGACTATACCGATAACGGCGAAGTAATAATGTCCAAAGCACTTGATGACCGTATAGGGTGTGCGGTACTCATAAAAATGCTTAAAGAGTATAACGAATACGATTTTTATGCATCGTTCTCGGTGCAGGAAGAAATAGGGCTTCGCGGCGCTAAGGTAAGTGCCTATGCAATAGACCCTGACAGTGCAATAGTAATAGAAGGCACTACCGCAGGCGATATTGCGGGTACTCCCGAAAATAAGAGTGTTTGTAACCTTAATAAAGGTGCGGTAGTATCATTTATGGACAGAGCCACTCTGTATGATAAAGAATATTACAATTTGGCATTAAACAGTAAACTTAAAGTTCAACCAAAACGCGCGGCTACCGGCGGCAACGATGCGGGTAGTGTTCATTTAAGTAAAAAAGGTGTAAAAACACTCTCTGTAAGCGCGCCGTGCAGATATATCCATTCGCAGTCAAGCGTTGTGAGCAAAAGCGATATTAAGGCGGTATACGATTTAGTGCTTTATATGTCTGACCTTATTTTAAGTAAGGGCGTATGATAAAACTTACAGATAAGGACTCTGTTAAGGCGGATACTTTGTCGGCAGAGGGCTTAAAGGTAATGCTTAATAAGTATGCATACGGCGATGATGTATACTTTTAGTCGCAGAATGAAGACAACGCGTATATAACTCTTTCGGACGGCAATGCGGTAATAAAAAACAATTCCGCCGATATTTGTGAAATAAAAGAGTTTTTAAAGTTAATTTCACCGTCCTCCGTTTTTTCGGATTATGATACTGTATCTTCGCTTTTTGAAAGCGATGTAAAGCGCCTTTTTGTATATAAGGCGGATACGAACAGTTTTGAAAGCGACATTACAGGTGATGCTCTTTCAAGCAACGAGGTTTATAAAATACTCTCGCTTTCGGGTCTTTCTTTACCGCCTTACGAATATTTGGCGGTAGATTACGGTAACCGAAAAAATCACGGTGTGCTTAACTGTTTTGCAATACAAGACAAGTGTACCGCAATAGGTATGAGGTACGAAAATACCGTGCTTATAAGCGGTGTGGCAAGTCTTTTAAAGGGTTACGGCAAAAAAGCCGTTAACGGACTTCTTTCAAATTACGAAAACTGTACCGCTATTGCGGTAGTAGAAGATAAAAACCGCGGATTTTACGAAAAGTGCGGATTTACTTTTTTAAGTACCGCGGGACAATGGAGCAGGAAATGAATTACATTGAGTTTGATAAAAAAATAAAGGAACTTGATACCTTGGCGCTTTTAAAGGCAAAAGGTCAGTTTGACAGAATAGACGCCATAACCGAGTTTAATCAGCAAAAGGTACTTAGCGCTTTTATAAAGTATAAGGTAAGCGAGAGCGACCTTGGTGTATCAACGGGCTACGGCTATGGGGACACAGGGCGTGATAAACTCGAACAAATAACCGCTTTATGCATGGGGGCGGAAGATGCGCTTATAAGGCATACCTTTATGTCGGGAACGCATACACTTACCGTTGTGCTTTTCGGAATACTGCGGCCAAGTGACCGTGTGTTAGTGCTTACCGGCAGACCTTACGATACCATTACGGGTGTTTTCGGTATAGACGAAAAGACTGACGGCTCTCTTAAGGACTTCGGCATCGAATATAATCAGATAGACCTTAAAAGTGACGGTCTGCCCGATATTAAAGCCATAAAAGAAGAACTTAAAAGCAAAAAATACAAAATGGCATATATCCAACGTTCACGCGGTTACAGTTTAAGACCGAGTCTTACGGTAGATATGATAGGCGAACTTGTAAGCGCGGTAAGAGAAGTATCAAAAGATACCGTTGTTATGGTAGATAACTGCTACGGTGAATTTGTTGAAACAAGAGAACCGTGCGAGGTAGGAGCTGATTTGGTAGCGGGCTCGCTTATAAAAAATATGGGCGGCGGTATAGCACCTACGGGCGGTTACATAGCAGGCAAGAAAAAATATGTAGAGATGTGTGCAAACAGAATGTCAGCCCCCGGTGTCGGCAGAGAAATAGGGGCAACACTCGGTGTAAACAGAGAACTTTATATGGGACTTTTTGCAGCTCCCCACACAGTAGGCGAGGCGCTTAAAACTGCGGTTTACTCGGCGGCACTTTTTTCCGCTCTCGGATATAAAGTATCTCCCGAGTATAACGAATATCGCGCGGATATAATACAAAGTATAGTGCTTGGCGACAGCAAAACCCTTATTGCCTTTTGCAAAGGTATGCAGTCGGGCGCTCCGGTAGATTCTCACCTTACTCCAGAGCCGTGGGATATGTCCGGCTACACCGATAAGGTAATAATGGCGGCGGGCAGTTTTACACTCGGTGCTTCAATAGAACTTTCGGCGGATGCGCCGCTTAGGGAGCCGTTTGCGGTATGGATGCAGGGCGGACTTAACTTCCACAGCGCAAAAGCGGGAGTATTGCTTGCACTTAAAAGTATGATTGAAAATAATACGATAAAGGGTGACAAAATTTGAAATGTTTGTATGAAGGCGAGGTACTTGAAGTAATACCGCTTGCGGCAGGCATTGTGTTTTCACACTGCAAGGGTAAGGACGATAAAAATATGGCGGTAGGTTATAAAATGGTAAACTTTGAGACAGGTGTTATGACCGATATTGCAAATAATATATATCTGCTTTCAAAATTCGGCAATAACTTTCCCGTTGCAAAATCTACGGCTTATGAGTACGTCTCGGCAAATTCAATAGTTCTTCCGAGCGGCAGAATTTTCGTATGTTCTAAAGATGCCACCGCAAAACTTATTGACGGTGACGGTACGGTTGTTTGGCAGGGAACTTTAAGTTACAAGGGAACAGCCCCTTCAGGCATGGCACTTTCAAAAGACGCGCTTTGGGCAACCTACAAAAAGCAGAATGCTATTTTAAGATATAACCTTAACACAATGCGTGAAGATTTGCGAATAGGCGGCGGCGAGTCACCTTTTTGCAAACCGAGCGGTATTTTTATAGACGGCGGTTATGCTTATATTTCATGCCCCGCGGATAAAAAAATAATAAAGATAGACCTTGAAAATTACGATATGGAAACCTACATTCGTTTTAAAGAGCCGGTATATAACTACGTAAAGGTTAAAGATTATGAATTTGTACTTTTAAAATCAGGGCTTTACATAGTGTAAGCGCACTTTTAAAAATTGTGATAAAAGGGGACGTTAAAAAATGCTTGAAAAAACCATAATTTTAAAAAGTTTTGATGATGTAAGAAATTTTGTCAATTTAGCAAATACGGTAGAATATGATATAGAACTCGTTTCGGGAAAATACACCGTAAACGCAAAATCAATAATGGGTGTGTTCAGTCTTGACCTTACAAAGCCGATGACAATGATAGCCCACTGTGAACTCGCGGCATCGCTTGCAAAGAAAATAGAACCTTTTTTAGTTGAGGGTAAATAGTTAAATGAACGATTATCTGGCAATAAGAAAAAAACTTATAGAAAAAGATTTCTGCGGTATGAACGGTATGCAGTTTGAGGCGGTAACCAACGTAAACGGGCCGCTTTTGGTACTTGCCGGTGCGGGTAGCGGAAAAACCACCGTATTTGTAAACCGTATAGCATATCTTGTAAAATACGGCAATGCCTATAAAAGCAATAAAGAACCCTATTATACTGATGAAGATATATCGGCGGCGAATGATTTTCTTAACGGAAATTCGGATACTTTAAATTCAAACGCTTTTTGTGTTGATGCGCCGCGGCCGTACGAAATACTTGCCATCACCTTTACAAATAAGGCGGCAGGAGAACTTAAAGAAAGAATAGAGAAAAAACTCGGGGATAAAAGTCTTGATTTGTGGGCGGGTACTTTCCACTCGGTATGCGGTAAAATACTCCGCAGAAATGCCGATAGAATAGGATTTTCGTCACACTTTACAATATATGACACCGATGACCAGAAACGGCTTATCAAAGCCATAATGAAAGATTTTGATATTGACGATAAGATGCTTCCCGTAAAGAGTGTTATGTCAACCGTATCCCACTCTAAAGACAGTCTTATTTCCCCGAATGAATATGCAAAAAGCATAGGCAACGACCCACGTCTTAAACTTATATCCGAAATATATTTTGAATATCAAAAGCGGCTTAAAGCAAACGATGCTATGGATTTTGACGATATGATATCCTACACCGTAGAACTGTTGGAAAATAATGAAGATGTGCTTGATTACTACGGTAACCGCTTTAAATATATAATGGTAGACGAATATCAGGATACCAACCACGCGCAGTATAAACTTATAAGCAAACTCTCAAGTGTACATAATAATATCTGCGTGGTAGGTGACGATGACCAGAGTATTTACCGTTTCAGAGGCGCAACAATTGAAAACATTCTTAATTTCGAGGATGAAAACAAGGGCGCGAAAACAATACGTCTTGAACAGAATTACCGTTCCACCGCCCATATTTTAAATGCCGCCAACGGCGTTATATCAAATAACAGGTCAAGAAAGGGTAAAACTTTGTGGACGGCGGCAGGAGACGGCAACAAAATAAATATTCATACCTGCCTTGATGAGAGAAGCGAAGCACGTTTCATTGCGGACAGTATACTTAAAAACGTTGAAAGCGGCGGCAAGTTTTCGGATAATGCGGTACTTTACCGTATGAACGCGCAGTCTGCTTCAATGGAAAACGTATTTGCAAGAAGCGGTATCGCTTATAAGGTAATAGGCGGTATGCGATTTTATGAGCGCAAGGAAATCAAGGACGTTCTTGCCTACCTTAACCTTATAAACAACCGTGCGGACGATATACGTCTTGCAAGAATTATTAACGAGCCAAAACGTGGCATAGGCGATACCACGGTAAATAATGCCGTAAAAATAGCATCGGAACTTGATATGCCGCTTTTTGAGGTTTTTAAAAGGGCAGACGAATTTGCCGCGATACAAAGGGCAAGCACAAAACTTAAAGAGTTTTGCAGTATGATAGATAATCTTGCCGAAAGCGCCGAAGATAAGAGCATATTCGACCTTGTTACCGATATGCTCGAAAAAACGGGATATATAGATGCCCTTTTATTTGAGAACACCGAAGAGTCGCTTGAAAGAAGAGCGAATGTAGAAGAATTTGTTTCTACGGTAAAGCAGTACGAACTTGAAAACGATGAGCCCACACTTTCGGCTTTCCTTGAAGAAATAGCACTTGTAAGCGATATTGACAGTCTTGATAATTCTTCCGATAGGGTTGTGCTTATGACAGTGCATTCCGCAAAGGGACTTGAATTTGATAATGTATTTTTAATAGGTATGGAAGAGGGCATATTCCCCGGAAATCAGTCAATATACGGCGGTGAAAGCGAAATAGAGGAAGAACGGCGCCTGGCCTACGTTGCGATAACAAGGGCTAAAAAAATGCTCACTGTAACAAATGCTTCAACCCGTATGCTTTACGGAAGCACCAACCGAAATATACCGTCAAGATTTTTAAAGGAAATACCGAATGAGTGCTGTGATATTACGTCTGACAGTTTTGAAAATACCTTTACCTATTCTTACGGCGAAAGTAAAAAGCCGTATTATTCAGATGCTTTTTCGGATATACCGCCAAAAAACAAAACATCACCTTTTGCAAACAATACTTATACAAAGCCCAAAGCCGACCTTACAGAATATAAGGCAGGTCAGTCAGTAGAGCATAAAACATTCGGTAAAGGTATGATAATTTCGGCACGTCCCATGGCGAGTGACGTATTACTCGAAATTGCTTTTGACGATGTAGGTACAAAAAAACTCATGGCATCTTTTGCCAAACTTAAAATACTGTAAAAAGGAAGTAAAAATTTATGGTAGCACCGGCAGTTGCAATAAAGTCAAATGCTCAAAAAATGCTTAAAGGTAATATGCAAAACGGGGTTATTGTATCCGCCGTTTTAATAGCACTTTGTCTTATAGTCACAACCGTTTGTTCTCTGCTTTCGGTGGCGGTGGGAGAAACAGCGGCGATTATTCTTGATGTACTGCTTTGGCTTACGTTGCTTTTCCCGCTCTTGTTGGGTGCAATCCGTTATATAAAACGGCTTGTATCGGGCATAAAAGAGCCGCTAAGCGCTCTCTTTTACTATTTTTCAAAAAAATCACTTTATTTAAGAGCCGAACTTTTTATATGGTCGCTCTCAGTGCGTACGGCGATTATCGCGTTGGTATCGCTCTTGCCGGCAATCATTTTAAATATAATGTCAAGTGAGTGGATTTACAGAATATTTAGTATTGATATGCCGCTTTTTGCCACTAATCTCTGGATGCCCGCAAAGGTATTTACATTTTTAGGTGTAGTTGCATTCGTGCTTATTTCGGTAAAATACTATCTTGCTCCGTTTATATTCATTTCAAACTCTGCTATGGATATTTTTGAGATAATAAATATGTCAAGCGTAATATCAAAGCGCACGTATTTTGATTTTATTTCTTTGGTAATAAGCGTTATTGTTTGGATTTTGCTTTCATTCTTTATAATACCGCTTTTGATACTTTTCCCGTATCTTACGGTATGTTATATGATACACAGTGCTCTTGCAGTTGAGCAGTATAACAACGTGGTGGACAGTTTTAACGATAAAAACGCCGCACCGTTTTATTCCGCTGATTAGGAGGGGTTTATATGAAAAACGCGTTACGGATTTTTTACATTTTAGCGGCGGTAACAGTTCTTTTCAATACCGCGTTTGCTATTAAGGACGGTATTTTCTACGATATAAACAAACTGCCTACGGGAGTACTTAAAGGCAGTGTCACTTCGCCTGACGGCAGTAAAACTTTAAACATATACGAAATAAACAATTCCGTAGGCAGTGCCGTAAGAGCCGAAATATCGGACGGTAAAACTCTGCGGAACGTCTATTGGCAAACCGATATTAAAGATGTTAAGTTTTCCTTTGTGAATAACAATGTTATATCGGTCGATAAAGTGGTGCTTGATATTACAGGGGCGGACGTTTACGATTGCCGCCGCGGTGTTTCGCTGTTTCAAGAGGGCAGTTTGCTTGATAGTCCTTCTGTTAAAGGCAATAAAAAATGAATAAAAACGATATTTATGAGGGCGAAATTGTCGCTATGTCGTCAGAGGGACTGGGCATAACCAAAAACTGCGGTATGGCGGTCTTTATAAAAAATACCGCAATAGGCGATTTCGTAAGATATAAAATAATAAAGGATTTAAAAAACTATGCGGTGGCACGG
>JAKSQL010000069.1 GCA_024404125.1 Clostridia bacterium | reverse complement strand
TTGTCCTTCTAGTTGTGAACGTTTCCGTGATTATATGGAGATACTTCTATGCCGTTTGACAAACGTGCTCTCGCAATTTTACGGAGTGCCGAGTTCGGCTTTTTAGGTGTAGATGTTTTAACTGCAGTACAAACACCGCGCTTCTGCGGTGAATCGTTATCGGTAAGACTTCTCTTCATAGAGTTGTAACCCTTTAAAAGAGCGGGGGCCTTTGCCTTCTTTTCTACAGTTTCACGACCGCTGCGAACTAACTGGTTAAAGGTTGGCACTATACATTACTCCTTTCTTAAAATATAGTTATGCGCATAATTCCGCATACTAATGTATCATAGCACTCTTTTATTTATTTGTCAACATTTATTTTACAGTTATGTAAACAAAAAGCACCGCAGGTATTTTCTACCTTGCGATGCATTATGTTTGCTGTTGTTAAACGAAATATCCGCTTAAGTTTTATCAGTACATTCCGCCCTGTGCGGCAGCGGCTGCGGCGGCTGCTGCATTAGCAGCAGCGGCATCTTCCGGCTTCTCTGCAACAAGACTTTCAGTAGTGAGTACCATAGCGGCAACGCTTGCAGCATTTTCAAGGGCTGAACGTGTAACCTTGGTAGGATCAACTATTCCGGCTTCCAGCATATCGGTATAGGTTTCATCGTAAGCATTAAAGCCGTAATTAACCTTATTGCTTGATACTATCTTATCAACTATTACCGAGCCCTCTATACCTGCATTGTACGCTATCTGACGGATAGGTGCTTCAAGCGATTTAAGAACTATGTTTACACCTGTTTTTTCGTCTCCGACAGTTTTCTCCGCAAGTGCTTTTACAGCGGGAATCGCATTAAGCAGTGCCACACCGCCGCCTGCTACTATACCCTCTTCAACCGCCGCTTTGGTAGCCGAAAGAGCGTCTTCTATGCGGAGTTTCTTTTCTTTCATTTCGATTTCGGTGGCCGCACCTACTTTTATAACCGCTACGCCGCCCGAAAGTTTTGCAAGGCGCTCTTGGAGTTTCTCACGGTCAAAGTCAGACGTTGTTAATGCAATCTCGTTTTTAATCTGCGATATACGGTCGGTGATAAGTTTCTTATCGCCTGCGCCGTCTACTATGATAGTATTCTCTTTGGTAACCTTAACCTGACGCGCACGGCCTAACTGGTCAAGAGTGGTCTCTTTAAGGTCAAGTCCCAATTCCTCGGAAATTACCTCGCCGCCGGTAAGGATTGCTATATCACGAAGCATTTCTTTTCTTCTGTCACCGAAACCGGGTGCTTTTACCGCAACGCAGGTAAAGGTGCCGCGAAGTTTGTTTACTATAAGGGTTGAAAGCGCTTCACCCTCAATGTCCTCGGCGATTATTACAAGTTTCTTGCCCGACTTTACGATTTCTTCAAGAAGCGGAAGTATCTCTTGAATATTAGAAATTTTCTTATCGGTAATGAGCAAATATGCATCGTCTATAACACTTTCCATTTTATCGGTATCGGTTACCATATAAGGAGTGATATATCCGCGGTCAAACTGCATACCCTCAACTACCTCGGAATAGGTCTCGGCGGTCTTGGACTCTTCAACGGTTATAACGCCGTCTGCCGTTACTTTTTCCATTGCCTCGGCAATGAGTTTACCTATAACTTCGTCACCCGAAGAAACGGTTGCTACTCTTGCTATATCGTCCGAACCGGAAACCTTCTTTGAGTTTTTAACTATCGTTTCGATAGCGGTATCAACCGCCGACTTTATGCCCTTTTTAACTATCATCGGGTTTGCGCCTGCGGCAACGTTCTTCATACCCTCGTTAATAAGCGCCTGAGCAAGTACGGTGGCGGTGGTAGTACCGTCACCCGCGGCATCGTTTGTTTTTACCGATACCTCTTTCACAAGTTGAGCGCCCATATTTTCAAATGGGTCTTCAAGTTCGATTTCTTTTGCTATGGTAACACCGTCATTGGTAATAAGCGGTGAGCCGTATTTTTTATCAAGTACTACATTTCTGCCTTTAGGTCCTAAAGTTACCTTTACGGCATTTGCAAGTTTATCAACGCCCATCTGTAAAGATTTACGCGCGTCTTCACCGAAAACAATATTCTTAGCCATATAAATTTCTCCTTATTCTACAACAGCAAGTATATCCGCCATATGAAGTACGGTATACTCATTATCGTCAATTTTAATATCGGTACCCGAATACTTAGCGGCAATTACTTTATCGCCGACCTTAACGGTCATTCCGACCTCTTTGCCGTCAACCATACCGCCGGGGCCTACTGCGATTACTTCGGCAATTTGCGGTTTCTCTTTAGATGCTGAAGTAAGAACAATACCGCTTTTGGTGGTCTCTTCAGATTCCAATGCCTTTATTACTACGTTATCTGCCAATGGTTTAATAGTCATAAAAACTACCTCCAAAATATTATTTACAATTATAGATTATATACCCTTTTGATTAAAAGTCAAGTAAAGTCAAAGAGAAAGTTAAAAATTAAACTTTTGTTAACATTTTAACGTTCAAAGTTTTAGGTAAAACAAATTTTATTCCCGATTTTATTATTTCAAAACGCAGGTGATTTGTTTCGATTATCTCACCGTCAAGGTTAACGGGGACCGACTTTTCTGCCCAAAATTCCATACTGTTTACATTTTTCATTTCACAGTAATCAAGGTCTTCGTGATTTCCGCTTTCGTAAATTTTAAGAAATTTAGGGACGCGCAATTTTGAAATTGTTTTAATGAGGGTGAAATCAAGTTTACCGTCACACGGTACGGCTTTCGGTGCCGCCTTATATCCGCCGCCGTAAAAAGGCGCGTTGGCAACCACCGCAAAAAGACAGTCGGTATCAAACGGCGCACCGTCATTCAGAGAGATTTTTGCCTTTATGCCAAGCGGCTTTAAAAAGGTTTTCGCAACCGCGAGTTTATAGGCAATAGGGCCTGATACGAGCGGCCAATTTTTAAAAAGCGCCATATCGTTTGCAACCATAGCGTCCATACCGACAGATGCTCCGTTAAGACAGTAATACTCCCCTGCCTTTATGATATCCATATCTACGGCATTTCCGCCCATTAAATTATCCAAATCCAAGAAATCGGTTTTTTCGACGTTAAATGCCTTTAAAAAGTCATTTGCAGAGCCGCAGGGTATTACGCCGAGTGTTACGTTATCATAACCGTAAACACCGTTTAATACTTCAAATACGGTACCCTCACCGCCACAGGCGAACATTGTTACCTCTTCGCCGGTTTTTGCAATACTGTTTGCGGTATTACGTGCATCGTTCTGAGCATTGGTGATATGTACGGTATAATCACCACCGTTTTTTTCAAAGTATGATTTTATATCTTTTTCGATTTTTTCCTGCAATACCCTTTTACCCGCGGTAGGGTTTATAAAAAATACGTATTTCATTTTTGTCCCCTTCGGTATTTTTTATTTATTCCTAAAATACATATAGTAATTGCACTTTATCATTCCGTTATACAATTTTCTTCTTTTATCGGCAACGGCACCGAACAGTTTTTCAAACTCATCGTGAGGATTTATAACAAAATATTTTTTGTTTTGCTCTCTTATAAAACGGTTGCCCATAATCTTATAAAGTTCTTCCGCGGCTTTAACGTCTAAAAGTCGCTCGCCGTACGGCGGATTTGTTATAAGCAAAAATCTATCCTCTTTTGCGGAAAAGTCCTTTATATCACCTATTGCCGCTTTAACGTATTTTTCAACGCCCGCTTTTTTTGCGTTTGCAAGGGTAAGTTCTACCGAATTTTCATCAATATCATACCCCTGCGCCGAAAAATCAATATTATGAATAATACTGTCCTGCGCGCGCATTCTTTCTTCCTGCCACACTTTTTTGGGTATCGCGGAAAAACGTTCTGCCGCAAAGAAACGGCGAAGTCCGGGTGCGGTTTTTGTAGCCATTAAAGCCGCTTCTATAAGAATAGTACCGCTTCCGCAAAACGGGTCGTAAAGTTTAGTATCGGGATATATGCGCGCAATATCGCACATAGCCGCCGCCAAGGTTTCTTTAAGCGGAGCATCATTTGAATTCTTACGGTATCCGCGCTTGTGAAGTCCCTCGCCCGAAGTATCTATCATTACGGTGACTTCGTTTTTGATAATTGAAAACTTTATTTTGTATTCGGGCCCCGTTTCCTCAAACCACTCTACACCGTATTTTGATTTAAGCCGCTCGACAACCGCTTTTTTTATTATTTTCTGACAGTCGGGAATACTGTGGAGTTCGGAGTTTATGCTCGACCCCGTAACGGGAAAAGCATCAAGTTTGCCTATGTATCTTTCCCACTCTATCGCACGTACATTATCAAAAAGTTCCGTAAAAGTAACGGCGGTAAACTGTCCCATATTTATAAGTATCCGCTCACAAAAACGCGAGTTTATATTTGCACGGGCAAGCATATTGTAATCGCCCGAAAGAAGTACCCTGCCGTTTTGCGTTTCGACAGATGTAAATCCCATACGTTTAAATTCGTCCGCCGCAACACTTTCAATACCGAAAATGCAGGGCGCAACAAGATTTATATTTTCACTCATTATATCACCGTTACCGCGTGTCTTGATACGTGACAGCCGATGCATACCGCTACGGGAAGTCCCGCTATGTGAGTAGGCGCGGTATTTATATTTACCGCAAGCGCGGTAGTATCGCCGCCAAAGCCCTGAGGACCTATGTTCAAAGCATTTATTATTTCTAAAAGTTCTTTTTCAAGTTCGGCATAGTATTCGTTTTCGTTTTTTGTATCTATATCCCTTAAAAGTGCCGTTTTTGCAAGATAAGCGCACTGTTCGAAATCGCCGCCTATACCTATGCCCAAAATTATGGGCGGGCACGGCTTGCCCGCGGCTTTTTTAACCGTATCCACTACCGCATCAATAACACCCTGTCTTGAATCAGCGGGAGAAAGCATTTTTATACTGCTCATATTTTCACTGCCGAATCCCTTTGGCGCCACCGTGATTTTAACCTTATCGCCGTCTGTTATTACGGTATGTAATACGGCGGGGGTATTATCATCGGTATTGCCTCGCAAAATAGGGTCTTTAACTACCGACTTACGAAGCAACCCCTTTATATACCCCTCACGCACGCCTTCGTTTACGGCATCGGTTAAATTGCCACCCGTAAGGTGTACGTCCTGCCCTATTTCAAGAAACACTACCGCCATACCCGTATCCTGACAAATGGGAAGGTCACACTCTTTTGCACATTCTATGTTTGCCTTTATATCCGTAAGCACCGATTTTGCAAGCGGATTGCTTTCGGTTTGCTCACATTTATTTATGCGGTTTACAACGTCACACGGCAAAGTTTTATTTGCCTTAATGCAAAGCATACTTACCGCATCTTTTATCTTTGATACATCTATCTCTCGCATTATTTCTCCTCAAAAAAAGGGCAGTTTTTGCCAAAGCATAAACCTGCCCAAAACTTTATTTTGAATTGCCGCGCCGCGCCCTTCGGACTTCCGGATTCTTGCGCTTAAGGTCTGAAAATTTCTCGTCGCTTGACTGTTTAAAACGGTTCATCATTTCTTCAAAACTTGCGGGCTCTTCTTTGCGCGGTGTCCAGGTATAAGAGCCGTCCGGCTTAGGTGGCGCTTTAAACTCGCGTTGCTTTTGAAATCCCTCTTTTTTCTCGGGCGGCAGAGCGCGTTTGATACTAAGCGATATCTTGCCGTCCTCCCCGATATTAAGAACCTTCATTTTCACAACATCATTAACCTT
>JAKSQL010000068.1 GCA_024404125.1 Clostridia bacterium | reverse complement strand
AATTGCCGCCATAGTTGCAGCAAACGTAACGCGTAAAGATTTTATTGCCGACAGTATTATAGCGAAAAAACCGAAAACGGTCGGTGTTTACCGCCTTACAATGAAATCGGGCTCTGATAATTTCCGTCAAAGCTCGATACAGGGTGTTATGAAACGGATTAAAGCAAAGGGAATACCCGTAATAATATACGAGCCGACCTTTAAAGAAAATGAGTTTTTTAACAGTAAGGTAGTAAGCGATTTGACATATTTTAAGCAAAACTGCGATGTTATCATAGCAAACCGTTACAGTGACGATTTAGCGGACGTTACGGATAAAGTATACACAAGAGATTTGTATTTCAGAGATTAAAAAAATACCGTCATAGTTGGTTCAAAACTATGACGGTATTTTTTATAAAAGATTTTTATAGTACAGTCCTCTTGTATAGTTTTCGTTAGGTTTGCCGCCAAAGCGGTAATCGTGCACTGTTTTTAAAACGGTGTTTTTATCTTCATCGTAAAACCATAAAAGCAGATAATCAAGACTCGGCAGTTCGTTTAATCTATCGGCAAGATACGTGGGAGTAGAGTTTAAAATCTCACAACTTCCGCTTTGGCACCTTACCGGAAACTTCACTTTCATACGGTCGGTAATGTACCCTTTTTTATCACATTCGCCGCAACTCCTGCCGTTTTTAAGCGGACAGTTTTTCACCGACATAAGCGGCATATTGCCGTAAGCGAAAATGCCTTTTTTAACGTCGGTGTTAACAAGTGATATATCGTTAAAGTTAAGTTCTGCCGATACCGTTATATAATCAGCGCCGAAATTCTTTACCGTATCGGCACTTTCGCTGTTCATAACGTTAAGTCCCATACCGCCCATAACTTTAAGTCCTGCTTCTTTTGCAAGACTTATGGCTGATAAATTACTGCAAAAAGCACCCGTAAATCCTATTTGTTTTAATAAAACCAGTCGGTCAAGTGTTATCTTATCGTCAGGTGCAAAGCGCGGTATCTCTGCAAAAAGCGGTATATCCGGCAGGACATCGGGCAGTTTTGCAAAAAGCGGTAAAATTGCTGCCGATATGCCGTCAGTACTTTCGGGTAACTGTTCAAAATTTGATAACCGTATTATAACAGCCGTATTTCTTTTTTTGTTATCGGGCGATATACCGTATACCGTTTCACCGTCAAACTTTCTGTTTGTTTCTCCGCGCTTTACGGATAGCGCTTCTACCGCGTTTCGCCTTAAGGCATTTAAGTCCGATGCGCTTATATATAGGTTGTCTTCAATATCCGCCGTAATGTCATCAGCAAAGTAAGGAGTACCGCCAAGTTTTAAAAGCGACTTTTTAACCGTGCTTTCGTCACAGGGCTTGTTTGATGCAACCTGCGCGTTTTCACCGTAAACGGTAATTTCGTTGTTGCCGTCAGAAAGTGTAAGGGAAATAGGTGCATTTGCATTAGCATAAAAGTCAAGTTTGATTTCAACACTTTGACGTTCATTTCTGTAAAATTCGTGTATTTTTGAAAAGGCATCTTTTGAAACGTTTACGTCTTCCTTTGTCCGTATTCCGAACATATCTTTGCCGATATTATCGGTATAGTATCCGTCAGTAAATCCTGAACGGGAAAAAACGTTTTTAAGCAGCATATTAAGGTCTTTATCCAAAAAGCCGTTATCAAGTGCGCATTTAAGTGTATAGGTAGCGGCGGATATATATTCGGGACGTTTCATTCTGCCCTCAATTTTTAAAGACGCAACCCCCATACTTTCAAGTTCCGACACGTAAGGGAAGAGCGATAAGTCTTTTAAACTTAAATCGTAACCTGTACCGTTTAATGCCGAAAAGGGAAGTCGGCAAGGTCCCGCACAAAGTCCGCGGTTGCCGCTGCGAGCGCCCAAAACACTTGACATAAGGCATTGTCCCGATAAACACATACAAAGTGCGCCGTGTACGAATACCTCTACCTCTATGCCGTGCTTTTTTGCTTCTTTGCAAAAACTTATAAGGTTTTCTTTGCTCATTTCTCTTGAAACTACCACGCGGGAAAAACCGAATTTTTTAAGCAGAGGAATGCAGGCGGGCGAATGTACCGACATTTGTGTAGATGCATGTAAACTAAGGTCGGGAAAATGCTTTTTTATAAGGCGGGCAAGGCCTAAATCAGATATTATAACGCCGTCAACCCCCGCAAGATATGCCGCCTTTGCGGTATCAAGTGCCGATTTAATTTCGCGCTCTTTTACCGCTATGTTAAGGGTTATATATACCTTGACATTTCTTTCGTGACAGTATTGTACTGCTTCTTTAAGTTGTCCGTTATCAAAGTTTTCGGCATTTCTTCTTGCGCTGAAATCTTTTGCGCCTAAATATACGGCATCCGCTCCCGACCTTACCGCCGCTATAAGCGACTCATAAGAACCGGCGGGGGATAAAATCTCAATACTGTGATTTCGCATTTTCTCACCTACCTTAAGTAACAGTATAATACAAGCGCTTAAAAAAGTAAATTACAAATAAAAGAAAATTTTTACAAAAAACACTTGACACTATGCTTTTTTTGTTCTATAATTATGAATTACTGATAAAGATGGGGGATTTTGCGCCTTTTTTACAAAAACGGCAGATTTCAAGTGCCGTTTATAACCGCTTAAATGCCCTATTTTACTACACGTTGCGACAGTTTTTGTCGGTCGTGAAAATTTGTTTAGGAGTGATTGTAAACCTATGGAGCAAACTAAAATGGTTAAGCCCGTAAAATTGGGTAATAACACTCGTATGACCTTTTCGAAAATCAATGAAGTTATTGATATGCCCAACCTCATTGAAATTCAGAAGGACTCATATAATTGGTTTGTAACCGAAGGCCTCAGGGAAGTCTTTAAGGATATGGCATCAATTACCGATTACAGCGGTAATTTAGTGCTCAGCTTTGTTGACTACCGTCTTGATGAAGAGCCGAAGTACAGTGTAACCGAGTGTAAGTCACGCGACACCACATATGCAGCTCCTCTCCGTGTTAAAGCAAGATTGCTTAACAATGAGACAGGCGAAATTAAAGAAAGCGAAGTATTCATGGGCGATTTCCCGCTCATGACCGATTCGGGCACTTTTGTTATAAACGGTGCGGAACGTGCGGTTGTATCGCAACTTGTACGTTTAACGGGCGTATACTACGCTTATAAAACCGATGAGAAAACCGGTAAGAAACTTTTTACATCTACCATTATACCTAACCGCGGTGCTTGGCTCGAATATGAAACCAATGCTTCCGAGGCACTGTTTGTAAGAATAGATAAGAACAGAAAACTTCCGATTACCACCTTTATGCGCGCATTAGGTCTTGGCAGTAACGAGCAAATTCGCGAAGTTTTAGGTTCGGACGAGCGTTTAGATGCTACCTTGCAGATAGACGAAACAAAGTCTGTTGAAGATGCACTTGTTGAGGTTTACAAGAAATTAAGACCGAGCGAGCCCGTTACCATAGAGGGTGCTCAAACATATCTTGAACAGTTATTTTTTGATGTTCACCGTTATGATTTATCACGTGTGGGCAGATATAAATACAATAAAAAGTTAAGTCTTGCTTCACGTATTCGCGGCAAGGTGTTATCACGTCCCGTAGCGGACCCGATGACCGGCGAAATTTTAGCCGAGCCCGAAACGGTAGTAACAAAAGAACTTGCTTTGGAACTTGAAAGCAAGGGCGTTTGCGAGGCATACGTAAACGTTCAGGACCCAGAGGGCAAAGTTTCAGAGGTTAAAATTCTCACCAACAAGATGGTAGACCTTAAAAACTTTACCGACTTTACCGAAGAAGAACTTGAAAAACTCGATTACGAGGGTGTAAACGAGAAGGTAAGTTTTGAGGTACTCAAAGGTTTGCTCGATGAGTGCGGCACCAAAGAAGAACTCTACGATGCACTCATAGAGAATGCTGATGCACTTATTCCGAAACATATTGTAATTGACGATATTTTCGCAAGTGTAAACTATTTTATGGGACTTGCACACGATGTCGGCTCTGTTGACGATATCGACCACTTAGGCAACCGTAGAATACGTTCCGTAGGCGAACTTTTGCAGAATCAGTTCAGAATCGGTTTTTCGAGAATGGAAAGGGTAGTTCGCGAGAAGATGACCTTGCAGTCGCAGGACAGCGAGAACGTCACCCCACAATCCCTTATAAATATCCGTCCGGTTGTAGCGGCAATAAAAGAATTTTTCGGTTCTTCGCCGCTTTCACAGTTTATGGACCCGACAAACCCGCTTTCTGAACTTACCCCTCGACGCCGTTTAGCTGCGTTAGGCCCCGGCGGTCTTTCGCGTGACCGTGCATCTTTCGAGGTACGTGACGTTCACTACACTCACTACGGCCGTATGTGTCCTATCGAAACACCTGAAGGTCCTAACATAGGTCTTATATCCTATCTTGCAACCTATGCGAAGATAAATAAATACGGCTTTATAGCAGCTCCTTTCCGCCGCGTTGATACTGCTACCGGCAGAGTTCTTGACGATGTTGTATATATGACTGCCGACGAAGAGGACGATTACATTGTAGCGCAGGCAAACGAGCCGCTTGACGAAAAGGGATATTTTGTACGTAAGAAAGTAAATGCCCGTTACCGTGACGGTTTCCAGGAAGTTGAAGCAAACCGTGCCGAGTTTATGGACGTTTCGCCTAAAATGGTAGTATCGGTTGCCACCGCTATGATACCGTTCCTTGAGAACGATGATACCAACCGTGCACTTATGGGCTCTAACATGCAGAAGCAGGCCGTTCCGCTTCTTAAACCCGAAAACCCGATAGTTGCTACGGGTATGGAATATAAAGCGGCGGTTGACTCGGGCGTTGTAGTACTTGCAAAACGTGCCGGTACCGTAACGTATGTAAGCGCAGATATAATCAAAATCCGTGCTAAAAACGGCGAGATTGATGAATATAAACTCATCAAGTTCCTCCGTTCAAACCACGGTACCTGCATAAATCAGAAACCTATCGTTGCGGTAGGTCAGAAGGTTGCAGAAAAAGAGGTTATTGCCGACGGTCCTGCTACGAGCAACGGCGAAATCTCACTCGGACGTAATGCCCTTATCGGCTTTATGACCTGGGAAGGTTACAACTATGAGGACGCGGTTTTAATAAACGAGCGTCTTGTTCGTGACGATGTTTATACCTCAATTCATATCGAAGAGTATGAAATCGAGTCAAGAGATACAAAGCTCGGCCCTGAGGAAATAACCCGCGATATACCTAACGTAGGTGAAGATGCGCTTAAAGACCTTGACGAGCGCGGTATTATCCGTATCGGTGCCGAGGTTACTTCGGGTGATATACTTGTAGGTAAGGTAACACCCAAGGGTGAAACAGAACTTACCGCCGAAGAGCGCCTTTTAAGAGCAATATTCGGTGAAAAAGCAAGAGAAGTAAGAGATACCTCTTTAAGAGTTCCGCACGGCGAATACGGTACTATAGTTGATGTTAAGGTGTTCACGCGTGAGAATTCTTCCGAATTAAGCCCCGGTGTTAACGTAGTAGTTCGTTGCTATATCGCACAGAAACGTAAGATTTCCGTAGGCGATAAAATGGCGGGACGTCACGGTAACAAAGGTGTTGTTTCGCGTATACTTCCGAGCGAAGATATGCCGTTCTTACCGGACGGTACTCCGCTTGATATAGTTCTTAACCCGCTCGGCGTTCCTTCCCGTATGAACATCGGTCAGGTACTTGAAGTTCATTTGGGATATGCCGCAAAAGCACTCGGTTGGAACATCTGCACACCTGTATTTGACGGTGCGCACGAAGCAGATATCCGTGAA
>JAKSQL010000067.1 GCA_024404125.1 Clostridia bacterium | reverse complement strand
TGCAAACGTACCTTGTATTTCCTGCGGTCAGTGTACCGCTGTTTGTCCTACCTGCGCTTTGACCGAGAAGGAAGATAAAGAAAAAATCTGGGCTGCACTTGCAGACCCCGAAAAGACGGTTGTAGTTCAGACCGCTCCGTCTATCCGTGCAACCCTCGGTGAGTGTTTCGGAATGCCGATAGGCACCAATGTTGAGGGCAAAATGGTAGCGGCGCTCAGGAGAATAGGTTTCGATAAAGTATTCGATACTGATTTCTCTGCCGACCTTACCATAGTAGAAGAAGCAAATGAACTTGTAGAAAGAGTAAAGAACGGCGGAACTTTGCCGATGATTACCTCTTGCTCACCCGGTTGGGTTAAGTTCTGTGAGTTCTATTTCCCCGATATGCTTGACCATCTTTCAACCTGCAAATCTCCTCAGCAGATGGCAGGTGCGGTTATAAAGACCTATTGGGCAAATAAAGCGGGCATTGATCCCAAAAACATAGTAACCGTTTCGGTAATGCCCTGTACCGCTAAGAAATTCGAGATAGGCAGACCCGATCAGTCCGCTGCAGGTGTTCCTGATGTTGATATTGCAATCACCACACGCGAACTTTCACGTATGATAGAGCGCGCGGGACTTAACTTTGCCGCTTTGCCGGATGAAGAGTTTGACAGTCCTTTGGGTGACGATACCGGTGCTGCGGTAATATTCGGTGCTACCGGCGGTGTTATGGAGGCGGCACTCCGTACCGCTAATGATTGGCTTACCGGAAAAGACAATACCGATATAGAATTTGAAGCGGTAAGAGGTACCGAAGGTCTTAAGCAGGCATCTGTTAAGATAGGCGATCTTGACCTTAAGGTTGCCGTTGCTTCAGGTGGCAGTGCCGCTAAGGTTGTTATGGACAGAATGAAGGCAGGCAATCCTGACGGTTGGACATTTGTTGAAATAATGGGATGCCCCGGCGGTTGTGTAAACGGCGGCGGTCAACCTATTCAGCCGCAGTATATTCGTGATACGGTTGATCTTAAAGCGGTACGTGCAAAAGCGCTTTACGATCAGGATAAGTCGATGGCTATGCGTAAATCACACGAATCACCGGTAGTTAAAGCACTCTATGAAGAGTGGTATACTGACGGTTTCGGCGGCCATAAGGCACATCACGATTTGCATACTTCTTACGTTCCCCGCAAGAAATATACCAAATAATAATTATTTTTGCCGCACAGTTTTTGTGCGGCAAAAGTTTTTGAAAGGGCAGATGTTATGAATATTTGGCACGATATATCGGAAGATTTTGTTAAACCGAACGATTTTACCGCCGTTATAGAGATTTCAAAAGGCGGTAAGAACAAATACGAACTTGATAAGCAAACAGGTATGTTGCGACTCGATAGGGTGCTTTACACCGCTACACATTATCCGCATAACTACGGATTTATTCCGCGAACATTGGCTTCCGACGGTGACCCTCTTGATGTTTTGGTTATGTGTCAGGAAGCAATCGCGCCTATGACACTTGTTCAGGTATATCCGATAGGGGTAATGAAGATGACTGACGGTAATGATGCCGATGAAAAAATAATTGCGGTGCCGTTTAAAGACCCGTCACTTTGCTGTTATACCGATATCTCACAACTTCCTAATCACACACTTGAAGAATTGCGCCATTTCTTTACGGTATATAAAATGCTTGAAAATAAGACTACCGCAGTTCACGAGATACTCGGTGCAGATAAAGCTATAGAAATAGTTTCAAACTGTATTGAAATTTATAAAAAGAAGTACGATTGATTTGTTAAAAATGGTTTTTCCGCATATCAAAAGAGATATGCGGATTTTTTATTTATTGTGAACTTTTTAACAAATCACTTGACTTTTGCACTTTAATGTGATAAAATTTAATAACTTATTGTGGATACAAATATGCTTTTTGGTTTAATTACATCCGTTAAGCATTTATTCATAAAGAATATTTAGGGAGTGTATATCGGTTGACAAAATACATAATTAAGCGTGTTGCGATGGGTTTACTCAGTATATTTATAGTTGCAACGCTTACGTTCTTTTTAATGAATATGGTTCCGGGCGGCCCGTTCGTTGCGGAAAAATCAATCAGTAAGGCGGCACAGGAGGCACTTGCATCAAAATACGGTCTTGATAAGCCGATTTTTGAACGTTATGTTACCTATATGACCGACTTTTTAAAGGGCGATATGGGTGTTAGTCTGCGTCAGAGAGGCCGTACCGTATCCGAAATAATATTCTCAAAGTTCCCCGTTTCTGCGGGACTTGCCGGTATTGCGGTTTTCGTAGCACTTTGTGTAGGTATTCCGCTCGGGTGTATTTCGGCTTATAACAGAGGCAAACTTTCGGATAATATTATTATAGTGCTCGGCACCTGCGGTATAGCAATACCGAGTTTCATAAGCAGTGTACTGCTTCTTTACACCTTTGGCAGCAGACTTAATATATTGCCCACCATCGGTCTTAACGATGCGGCATCGTATATTATGCCGGTTACGGCGCTTGCCATTTATCCCACCGCGTATATTACCCGTCTTATGAGGTCAAGTTTGCTTGACGTTATGGGGCAGGATTACATAAGAACTGCCAAAGCAAAGGGACTTTCAAGTTTTGTAACACTCTTTAAACATGCGTTGCGTAACGCTATTTTACCGGTTGTTACTTATGTAGGTCCTATGCTTGCAAGTCTTATGACCGGCTCTTTCGTAGTTGAAAAAATCTTCACCATTCCGGGACTCGGAAGAGAATTCGTTTCTTCAATATCAAACCGTGACTATACAATGATTATGGGTACCACGATTATTCTGGCAACACTTATTATTGCCGCAAACGTAATAGTTGATATACTTTACAAGGTAATCGACCCGCGTATCAAACTTAAATAAGGAGCAGGAATTTAAAATGAAAAAACCTATACCAAGTCTTCATCTTAACGCCGATGACTTTATTCCTGCTACTTCCGAAGAGAAAGAAAGTCTTGTTGTTATGCGCGAAAGCGTTAACTTCTGGAAAGACGGTTTACGCAGGTTAAGAAAAAATAAAATAGCAATGGTAAGTTTGGTATTCATACTTATAATAATAGTATTTGCTTATTTCTTACCGAGTTTTTGGCCTTATACTTATGACCAACAGATAAAGTACAGCGAAAACTTATCACCGTTTGAGTACGGTAAGGACGAGCAGGCAAGAATAGACGCCGGCGAGTCGGTATTCCCGCATATCTGCGGTACCGATAAGTTAGGCCGTGATTTTGCGGTACGTCTTATGATGGGTACCCGTATAAGTCTTACGGTAGGTCTTATATGCGCGGCTTTAATACTTATAATCGGTGCTACATTCGGTGCCATAGCAGGTTTTGCAGGCGGCTGGGTAGATAATATTATGATGCGTTTTACCGATATACTTTACACTATACCGGATATATTGCTTATCATAATTCTTTCGATTACGTTAAGACCGAAGATTGAGTCTCTTGCTACCGTAAAGGGCTCTCTGTGGATGAATCAAGTAGGACCCAACAGTACTGCGCTGGTTATAGTCTTTGCGTTGCTTTACTGGGTTGGTATGGCTCGTATTACACGTTCTCAGGTACTTATATTAAAAGAATCCGAATACGTTACCGCGGCACGCGCTTTGGGCGCTAAAAGCGGCAGGATAATAAGAAAACATTTGCTTACAAACTGTATAGGAACTTTGATAGTTACCACAACTCTTCAAATTCCTTCAGCTATATTTACCGAAAGTTATTTGAGTTTCTTGGGACTCGGTGTCTCGGCGCCTATGCCGTCACTCGGCTCTCTTGCAACAGACGCGGTAAAGGGTATGAATACATATCCGCACCTGCTTTTGCTTCCGGCAATACTTATCAGTGTAATCATACTTGTTTTCAACCTTTTCGGTGACGGTCTGCGCGATGCATTTGACCCGAAACTTAAAGACTGATGGGAAAGGGTGAGAATATGGCAGAAAAATTATTGGAAATCAAAGACGAGCGACTCTCATTCTTTACTCCCGCAGGTGAGGTTAAAGCATTAAACGGTGTTTCGTTTACCATGAACGAGGGCGATGTTCTCGGAATAGTAGGTGAATCGGGCTCGGGTAAAAGTGTTACGGCTTATTCAATTATGGGCCTTACGGCATACCCCGGCAAACTTATAGGCGGAAGTATTTTGTTTAACGGTCACCGTATAGACGAAATGTCCGAAAAAGAACTGCGTAAAATACGCGGCAACGAGGTTTCGATTATATTTCAGGACCCTATGACAAGTCTTAACCCCGTATATACAATAGGAAACCAGATAGAAGAGGTAATACTTCTTCATACAGATAAAACAAAGCAAGAAGCACATGCAAGGGCAAAAGAGTTGCTCGAACTT
Organism: Clostridia bacterium; assembly: GCA_024404125.1. Taxonomy (GTDB): domain Bacteria; phylum Bacillota; class Clostridia; order Oscillospirales; family Acutalibacteraceae; genus UBA737. Next base: position 1,555 of record JAKSQL010000067.1, on the reverse strand, counting down.
GTAGGTATAAACGAGCCGGATAAACGTCTTAAACAGTATCCGCACGAACTTTCAGGCGGTATGCGTCAGCGTGTTATGATAGCAATAGCACTTGCCTGCGAGCCGAAACTTCTTATTGCCGATGAGCCAACTACCGCGCTTGACGTTACCATACAGGCACAGATACTTGAACTTATGCAGGAACTGCGTAAGAAACTCGGCATGAGTATTATTATGATTACTCACGACCTCGGTGTAGTTGCAAGTATGTGTGAGAAAATCGCGGTTATGTACGCAGGTCATATCGTAGAATACGGTACTACCGACGATATATTTTATAACCCGAAGCACGAATACACAAAGGGCTTAATAAAATCAATACCCAAACTTAATGTAGAACAAACCGAGCGCCTTGTTCCTATTGAAGGTCAACCGGTGGATTTACTTAATCCGCCTAAGGGTTGCCCGTTTGCTCCGCGTTGTGAAAGTTGTATGAAAATCTGCTTAGACAGAATGCCGCCCAAAACAGAGTTTGACGGTACGCATTACAGCCATTGTTGGCTTTTGCAGAAAGAAGAATTCGCACAGGAGGAAAAGACTGTTGAATAAGTATGATAATTTAATAGAAATACAGCATCTGCAACAGTATTTTCCGGCGGGCGGATACGGTAAAAACAAGCGCTATGTTCAGGCGGTAGACGATGTTTCGTTTGCCATCAGAAAAGGCGAAACTTTAGGTCTTGTCGGTGAGTCCGGTTGCGGAAAGACCACCGTAGGCAGAACGATGCTGAGGTTATATGAACCGACAGACGGTCGTATAATATATGACGGTAAGGTTATTTTTGACAGCGGTAAATGTCCTCTTCAAAATGAAGACGGCAGTGTTGTTACCGACGGTGAGGGTAAAGCGGTTTACGGTAAGAAAACCGCGGTTGATATGCTTCCTTACCGCAGAAAAATGCAGATAGTTTTCCAAGACCCGTATGCGAGTCTTGACCCGAGAATGACGATAGGTGATATAGTAGGCGAGTCCATTGATATACACAAACTTGCCGAAAACTCCAAAGACCGCCACGATAAAATAATTTCTTTGCTCGAGAGGGTAGGTCTTAACAGTGAGCACGCTAACCGTTATCCGCACGAGTTTTCAGGCGGACAGCGTCAACGCGTAGGTATAGCAAGAGCGCCTCCGGTAGACCCCGAGTCTATAGTCTGCGATGAGCCGGTTTCGGCTTTGGACGTATCAATACAGGCACAGGTTGTAAATATGTTTGAAGACCTGCAAAAAGAAATGGGACTCACCTATTTGTTTATTGCCCACGATTTAAGTGTTGTACGTCACATTTCAAACCGAATAGGCGTTATGTATCTCGGAAAACTCGTTGAACTTGCAGACAGTTACGAACTGATTTCAAACAGTTTGCATCCCTATACAAGAAGTCTTATATCCGCAATTCCGATTGCAGACCCCAAAACTGCAAGAGCAAACAAGAGAATTGCTTTGCAGGGTGACGTACCGAGTCCGCTTAATCCGCCGAGCGGTTGCAGATTCCGTACAAGATGTATGTATGCAGAC
>JAKSQL010000066.1 GCA_024404125.1 Clostridia bacterium | reverse complement strand
CAAATACCGGTGATGAAATTGCCATAAAAGTATATAACACCTGCGGCGAGTATTTAGGTAAAGGTCTTTCTGTTCTTATTGATATATTAAATCCTGAAATGATAGTAATAGGCAGTGTGTTCGCACGAAGCGAAAATTTGTTACAAGAGACTAAGGAAAAAATTATTAAGAAAGAAGCACTTAAACTTTCTTCGGAAGTTTGTAAGATTGTTCCTGCAAAGCTTGCTGAAGAAATAGGCGATTATGCCGCTTTGGCAACTGCTTTGCTTTAAGGAGGAAAAAGATGTTTGAGGAATTGATAAAAAAGTATCCGGATTTGGCAAAAAGTGAAAAGGATATTGATGACGCATTAAATGCAATTATTAAATGCTATGAAAACGGCGGTAAGCTTTTAATATGCGGTAATGGCGGCAGTTGTGCGGACAGTGAACACATAGTAGGCGAACTGATGAAAGGTTTTCTTAAAAAAAGACCGTTAACCGAAAAATGCAAATCCAATATGAAGAAAAATTGTCCGTCAATAAGCAGAGAAGTTTTAGATAAACTTCAGTACGGATTACCTGCCATTGCACTTGCAGATTTTAATGCACTGAATTCCGCTTTCTCTAATGACGTTGACCCAACACTTACTTATGCACAGTCGGTTTTTGCGCTTGGTAATAAAGGCGATATACTTATTGCCATAAGCACGTCGGGTAATGCCGAAAACTGTAATGTTGCGGCAACGGTAGGCAAATCAATCGGTTTAACGGTGATAGGACTTACCGGTAAGTTAGGTGGTAATTTATGTAAAAACAGCGATATATGTATTAAAGTGCCCGAAACGGAAACCTTTAAGGTACAAGAACTTCATTTGCCGGTTTACCATTATTTATGCGCCGCAGTTGAAAAACATTTTTTTAATGAATAGGTTTTTATTAAAATTAAAGAAATAAGGTTATTACTCGGAATTGCTTTTATGCGTTCCGAGTTATATTTATATCCGCACTTTAGCACTTTATCTAAATAAAGTGCGCGCTTGTATAACAACTTTTGTGCAGATATACAAAAGTAGAAAAATCGGTAAAAAACACTTTACAAATTTAGCGTACTAAAGTATAATACCAACATAAAACATAACGCGGTACGCGTAAAGGAGAAATCATTATGAAAAAATTATTTGCAGTTTTATTAGCAGCGGCACTTACTTTTTGCCTTATGGGTTGCGGCGCAAAAGAGGAGACAAAGAAGGCAAAAACCTTTACAATGGGTATTGACCCCGAATATCCGCCGTTCAGTTATATGGACGATAACGGAGATTACACCGGATTTGACGTTGAGGTATGCAAAGCCGTATGTGATAAACTCGGTTGGGAATTCAACGTATTTGCAGTTAACTGGGAGGAAAAATTAGTACAACTTGATGCTAAAGAGTGCGACTGTGTATGGTCAGGCATGACAATTCTTGATTCAATGAAAGAAGCGGGATATGTACTTTCTTCGCCGTACTTTGATAATACTCAGGTGCTTCTTGTAAAAGAAGACAGCGGTTTTGCCACTTCAGGAGACCTTGCAGGCAAAGTAGTTACGGTACAGCAGGGAACTTCGGGCGAAGCGCTTTTAGACCTTGAAGAGGGTGATTTAAAAGACCTTGCAAAAACCTTTAAAGAAGTTACCAAGTGTGAAAGTTTCCTTAAATGCTTTGCAGAACTTGACGGTAACGCGGCAGATGCAGTATTTGTTGATAAACCGGTTGCTGTAGCTTATGCAGCGCAAAACAAAGGATTTAAAATCATTGATGAAAATTTAGGTGCAGAACAGTACGGTATTGCTTTCCGTTCAGGCGACCAAACAGTTTGCGATGATGTTCAAAAAGCAATAGACGAATTGGTAGCAGACGGTACTTATAAGAAAATTGCAGATAAGTATCCCGATGTAAATCAAAACAATCTGTTGTTTCTTAATAAATAATTTTTAAAAAATTTCAGTGTGGCGGATTTTATTCGTCACACTATACCTATATAGATATGAAACGAGGAAACTTATGCCGTTAATTAAAATGATTGAGATAATGTGCACGGGGCTTTCAAAAACCTGCGCTATTTTCTTTTTGACTTTACTTTTTTCTTTGCCGCTTGGAATAATTATAGCACTGCTTAGAATGAGTAAAAATTTTATTATTTCAAACATAATAAAGTTTTTTGTTTCGATTTTAAGAGGTACACCGCTCATGCTTCAACTGCTTGCGATTACTTACGGACCTTATTATCTTGTCGGTATAAGTGTATCGAGAAATAAACTTATACCGGTAATTATTGCCTTTTCAATAAACTATGCAGCGTATTTTTCTGAAATATATCGCGGCGGAATTGAGTCAATACCAAAAGGTCAATACGAAGCATCGGAAATTTTGGGATACAATAGGTCACAGCAATTCTTAAAAATTATTTTGCCGCAGGTCATAAGACGCATTTTACCGAGCATTACAAACGAAATAGTAACCTTAGTTAAAGATACTTCTATTGCATTTACGGTATCCTATGTTGAAATTTTTACTCTCGCAAAACAAATTGCAAATTCACAGACGAGTTTTATGCCGTTTATCGTGGCAGGTGTGTTTTACTACATATTCAATGCTTTGGTAAGTTTTTCAATGAGCAGGGCGGAAAAAGCAATGAATTACTATAAGATTTAGGGAGTTTATATGAACGTTCTTGAAATGAATAACATTAAAAAATCCTTCGGGGAAAATAATGTTTTAAAAGATATTTCGCTTCAAGTTAAAAAGGGCGAGGTTGTTTCAATTATCGGACCTTCAGGCGGAGGCAAGTCAACTTTGCTTCGGTGTGCTACCTTGCTTGAAAAGATAGACGGCGGCGAAATAAAATATATGGACGAAAAAGTAACTTATTATGACAGTAAGCAAAAACTGTGTTATAATAGAAATCTCAATAAATTCAGAAAAGTTTTCGGTCTTGTTTTTCAAAATTTTAATTTGTTTCCACACTATACGGTGCTAAAAAACATTATAGATGCTCCCGTATCGGTACTGACAATGGATAAGCAAGAAGCAACCGAAAGGGCATTGGCACTGCTTAAAAAGATGGACTTATCAGGCAAGGAAAATTTATATCCGTGCGAATTATCAGGCGGAATGCAACAAAGAGTATCAATAGTAAGAGCACTTGCAATGCAACCAGATATTCTTTTCTTTGACGAGCCGACAAGCGCCCTCGATCCCGAACTTACAGGCGAAGTATTAAAGGTTATAAAGCAACTTGCCGAAGAAAAAATGACAATGGTAATTGTTACTCATGAAATGGCATTTGCGAAAGCTGTATCCGATAGGGTTATATTTATGGACGGCGGTGTAATTGTTGAGCAGGGAAAACCCGAAGACGTTTTTGAAAATACCGAAAATGAAAGGACAAAACAGTTTTTAAAGACATATTATTCAAATGCGTATTAAATATTATGTTTTAAATCCAAACGGTAACATTACCGCTTTGGTGACGAGTAAGGTTGCGCCCGAACAGTACAGTAGGATAAGCGCAAAGATAATGGAGAAAGACAAATCAGTCGAGCAGGTGGGTTATGTTGATTTTAATACAAACCCGCCTTATCTTCGTATGTCGGGCGGAGAATTTTGCGGTAACGGTGTAATGTCTGCCGCAGTTTTATATTATTACTTGCAAAATTCCGATAATTATGTATACTTAAATATGTACGGCTCACCTGCGCCGTTTAAAAATGAAATACTTAATATTGGTTCGGCTTTTACCTGCAAATCAAGTTTTGATTATGTAAATGATTTTTGTATCAAATCTTTTGATTTTGAGGGTCAAAAATTTTCTTTGCCCTATGTCCGTATGGACGGTATTTCGCATATTATCCTTGAAAATTCGTTTGACCGTAATCTTGCAAAAAGGGTAATCGCGGACTTATGTAAAACCTTAAAACTTTCGGCGCTCGGTTTTTTATTTTTCGATAATAAAAGCGGTAGTTTGGAACCGCTTGTTTACGTAGAAAAGGAAAACACTTTGTTTTATGAAAATTCCTGCGGCAGCGGCAGCGTGGCGCTTTGCAGTTATTTATCAAACGGTAAAGACTTTTTGGTGAGTTTAAAGCAACCGGGCGGAATTATAAATGCTCAAAAATCAGGCAATAACATTATTCTCACGCAAGACATCAAAATTGTAGGCGAATTTGAGGAGGAGTTTTAATATGTTGCAAAAGCATATCAGTGAAAGCGATATTAACGAGTTATACGATATCCTTGTCAAGATAAATTCGGTTGACGACTGTAAGGCGCTTTTTGCCGATTTATGCACCGTAAAAGAAATTGAACAGATGGCGCAACGGATAAAAGCGGCAAAACTTCTTATGGATGGCAAAACTTATAATAAAGTTATTGAAGAGACCGATATTTCTTCCGCTACATTAAGCAGGGTATCCCGTTGTGTGCAATATGGCAACGGTTACTCAAAACTTTTAAAATAAAAGAAAATCTCTTGCAGAGCAAGAGATTTTTTTATTTTGTAATCATATCAATAAGTGTTTTATATACTTCGGCGGGATTTTCCAAAAACCGCTCTTTAATGCTTGATGCCTGAGCATCGTCGGTTATAAGTAGTTTAATACTCATAAACGGTCTGCCGTTTTCTATAAGCGAGCAAACTATATATAAATTTCCGTTTTCACGTACGGTGGTAATTTCGGTATCTTTCGCATTCTTAAATTTAGAAAGCATTTTTACTGTGGCGGCGCAGGCACGGTCTTTTACCGTATAAGAAAGCGAGGTTTTAAGTGTTTCCGAAACTTCTTTGCCGGAATTTGTAATTACGTAAGTATCTTCTACATTATCGTGCTGGGCGATATGACCGCTTTGGGTAAGTGAAATAATGGCGTCACTAACCTCAAACGCGTTTGCAATACCCTCATAGTGAAGCACATTTACAAGCATATTTGCGGGTACCGGCTCATTTACAGCATTTAAAATATAACATATTAAAATTTTGATTTCTGCGGTATTAAAAAGACCGCCGTGCGTAACACCAGCCGCAGATGCGTTGTTTTCCATTATTTCACCTCCTAAAATTTAGTGATGTGATAACATTATATACATATTTTTGCTAACATGCAAGAGAAAATTTTTAAGTTACAATACGGTTAAAAAATTGTAACTACACTTTTTTGAAAAATGTGGTATAATTATACTGCTTTTTTATTGCATTTCTCAGGAGGTGTTATAATTGAACGATGAAATTTTCAGTTCAAGCCCGCAAAACGATGATAACGAATTTGAAGAAGAAATAAAAAGCGAAAATGTGAGCAAAAGCGAAAAATCTTTTGACCTTAACAGTTTTTCTTCAAATTCATCGGGCAATAAAAATAAAAAGACTAAAAAGCAGTTAACAAAAGAGCGCGTAATAAAAACCACTCTTACCGCGTTTTTAGCGTGTGTTGTTACGGTAAGTATAGTTGTTGCAACCTTTATGATTTACGTATTTACTTCGGTTGACGGCACTATGGAAGAAAATCTTAACGATTTAAAACTCAACTTCACCACAACTGTTTACGTAAGCGATAAAAACGGCGGTTATAAGGAGTATCAGCGTCTTCACGGTGAGTATAACAGAATTTGGAAGACCTACGATAAAAACGCCGCTAACGCCAAACAAGAGGATTATACGGGCATACCCGCAAACCTTGCAAATGCATATATTGCAATTGAAGATAAACGTTTTAACGCGCACCCCGGTGTTGACTGGAAACGAACATTTTCCGCTTTTGCTAATATGATTATCAGTCCTTCAAGCGGTTACGGCGGTTCTACCATTACACAACAACTTGTAAAAAACCTTACCAACGATGCCGAGCACAAAGCAAGCCGTAAGGTAAGGGAAATAATGCGTGCAAGATATCTTGAAAGTCACTATTCAAAAGAAACAATACTTGAGTGCTATCTTAACACAATACCGCTCGGTCACGGTCTTT
>JAKSQL010000065.1 GCA_024404125.1 Clostridia bacterium | reverse complement strand
TGAAAAGCAAATAGCCGACTCCGAAAAGCAACTTGCTGACGGTAAAAAAGAGGGCTCTCAAAAGCTTAAAGACGGTAAGAAGAAACTTGAAGACGGCGAAAAGGAATATTCTTCGGGCCTTGATGAATATAATGAAGGCATGCAGAAATATGAAGACGCCAAGGTTGAAACCGAACGTCAGTTGAGTGACGGTGCGGCGCAGATACAAAATGCCCGTGCTATGTTTATGGAGATGAATGCCGATAAGTGGTACGTATTCTCGCGTGACGATGCGATTTCGAACTACAAGAACTACGGTCAGGACTCTTCGAGGATAGATGCTATTTCTGCACTCTTCCCGGTATTCTTCCTTGTTGTTGCGGCACTTGTTTGTGTTACCACTATGTCACGTATGGTTGATGAACAGCGTTCACAAATGGGTACTTATAAAGCACTCGGATATTCCGTATCGCAGATACTTAAGAAATACCTCGTTTACTCACTTACCGCAAGTGTAATCGGCGGTATATTAGGTCAGATAATATGCGTTATGATTTTCCCGCGGGCGATTATGGGCGCATACAGTATGATGTATTCGTTGCCTACGGTTTGCATAAAAGTACCTTGGGATATGGTTGTTGTATCTCTTGCGGCAGGTATTGCGTGTACGGCTCTCGTAACCGTAATTTGCTGCAGAAAAGAGGTTGCATCGGTTACCGCAACTCTTATGAGACCTAAGGCGCCGAAAGCAGGTAAAACGATATTACTTGAAAGAATACCGTTCTTCTGGAAACGTTTAAGTTTATCAATGAAGATAACCATAAGAAACCTCTTCCGTTACAAAATCCGTTTCCTTATGACAGTTGTCGGAATTACGGGTTGTACGGCACTTATAGTTGCGGGATTTGGTTTGCAGAATGCTATTTCACCGATAGTAGACTTGCAGTATCAGAAACTTTCAACCTATGACGTTTTGGTTTCGATGTACACACCTTATAACGAGGAGCAGGCGTCTGAAACCTCTGCGGAATTGATAAGTGACGGAATACTTGATTCCGTAGTATTCCAGAAGCAAATTGAAATCACCGCAAAATCGGATAAAGCCAAAGACGAGAAAATGGGCAACTCTTACGCAGTAATCCCCGAAAATGTAAAAGAGTTTGAAAAAATGTACCATTTCTACGATTTGGATACGGGTAAAAAACTTAAACTTACCGATGACGGTGCGATAATCACCGGCAAAATGGCTGAAACCCTTAAACTTAACGTAGGGGATACGGTTAAGTTTATTTACGAGGACCAGGATTATCAGGTAAAAGTTTCGGCCATCGCAGAGAACTACGTTTACAACTACATCTATATAACTCCGAACACCTATAAGAAAGTCCTTAAAGAAGATCTTACTTTCAACAGTTTCATCGGTGATACCAAGAATGAAATTGATCCCGAAAAGATACTTGCCAAGAATGATAACTTCTTATCGGCAATTCCGGTTGCATCTTTGTGCAAAACTATGGACGATACCTTTAAGAGTATGTATCTTGTAATCGCAATTTTGATTATATCGGCATCGTGTCTTGCAATAGTTGTTCTCTACAATCTTACCAACATAAATATCTCGGAACGTATTAGGGAAATAGCCACTACAAAGGTTTTGGGCTTCAATGAAAAAGAAGCAAGTATGTACGTTTTCCGCGAAAATATAATAATGACTATTATCGGACTCATTTTCGGTAATTTATTTGGTTATATTTTAGCGCAAAAAATGATTGACATGGTAGAGGTAGATGTGGTAGTATTTAGTAGAGTGATAAAATATACCTCTTATATGTATGCAACGTTGATTACCATAGTTACAACTTTCGTGGTTATGTTGCTCATGCGCAAGAAGATCAGAAAGATTGATATGGTTGAGGCGCTCAAATCAATAGAATAAATTTATTAACTTTAATGTGGAGGCCAAAGTCATGAAAAAAAGCTATCGTATCCTTACGGCAGTTTTGGCATTGCTTTTGCTCGTTACTCCAATCATTACGGTATCAACTTCCGCCGCTGCGGGATTTTATACCATAAGTTGGCATAACGGCGCAATTCCGCTCAAACTGTCAGACTATGTACTCGCAGGAACAACTGCGGTGTACAGAACAAGCGTTTACGGGGTTCCGAGTAAACCGGATTCCAACGGTTACACCTATACTTTTATAGGTTTCAATACCGACCCTAACGCTACCGAGGCATTAAACCTCGAAACCTCGGATAACGGCAAAACCTATTACAGTTTACCCGCAACCGAATCTGTAACTTATTATGCAATATTTAAGGCAGAGCAGATTGCACCGCATACTGTTTCTTGGTATAACGGTTTGGTAAGACTTAAATCTGAAAAGGTTAATACGGGCGCGAGTGCTACTTACAATGTAGCTGAAAGCGGCACGCCTACAAAAACCTCACTTCTCACAAAGTATGAGTTTGCCGGTTGGAGTACTTCAAGAAATGCTACCGTACCGGAAATTACTTCCGCAAACGGTATTTATACTACCGGTGAGATTACTTCGGACGTAACCTATTATGCAGTATTCAAAACTGCTACTACGCAGAAATATACTGTATTTTGGAAGAACTATGACGAGAGTTTGCTCGGCAGCGAACTTGTAAAGTCAGGCAGCACTTCTACTTTCTCTTGGATTCTTCACGGCACACCGAGTCGTCCTGCCGATTCAAAGTATGCTTATAAGTTTGTAGGTTGGTCCAAAGAAAAAGACAGTAATGTTACTGTTGATTTGTATCACAACAGTTTGTATTATCAGTCTGAAACCGTAACGGATTCGGATATAACTTACTATGCTGTTTATGAAGCGTATGAGAAGACTTCCTCAAAGCCGCTTACACCGGCATTGCCCACACTTCCCACACTTCCTACACTTCCCACATTACCTTCTTTACCCGGCATAACACCTACATTACCGACAGCTCAGTATTATTCTGTTCATTGGCTTAACTATGACGGCACGCTTCTTCACGATGATGTAGACGAAATATTAAGCGGCAGTACCGCTTGGTACATTCCCGCTTTCAACGGTACACCCGAAAAGCCCTCCGATAAAGACTATGACTATAAGTTTATCGGTTGGAGTGAAGACCCTGCTGCTACCACAAGTGAGCTTTCGTTCAACGGTGTTTACTATTCAACCGGTGCAATTTATAAAGAAACTACCTATTATGCGATTTATAAAGCCGTTCCGAAGTCCGGCGGCGGTGATGACGGCGATAACGAATATCATTCAGTTCATTGGCTCAACTATGATGGCTCTGTTCTCCACGAAGATATAAATGAAGTGAGAGACGGCGGTACCGCTTGGTACATTCCCGCATTTAACGGTATGCCCACCCGTCCTGCTGACACTGATTTCACCTATAACTTTATAGGTTGGAGCACCGATAAGGATGCTACCGAGCCGATGGTACTTGGGTACAACGGTTTGTTCTATGAGACCGATCCGATTTACGAAGACCTTACTCTTTATGCTATTTACGAAAAAACCGAGAAAGTAACTCCGGCTTCGTATTACTTGGTAACTTGGATGAACGGTTATATACCGCTCAGCGTAAGAATTGAAAAGGGCGGCACAGTTCCTGAGTATTCGTCGCTTTTGTTCGGTGAACCTACCAAATCAAAAGATGCTGATTACACTTATAAGTTTGCCGGTTGGAGCACCAATCCCGATGCTACTGAGCCCGAAACAATTGAGCCGTTAAGCGGCAATACCACTTATTATGCGGTATTTGAAGCAGTTGAAAGAACAAAGTATACAGTTCTTTGGAAAAACTATGATGACTCAATTCTCCATAGCGATGAAGAGCAAATCTACGAAGGCGGTACGGCTATTTACTCCATCTTGCTCAACGGTACACCCAAGAAACCCGCTGATAAAGAATACAGTTATGTATTTGAGGGTTGGAATACCGATAAAGATGCCGAAAAGCCGATGAAACTTGAGGAAGTTTTAGGCACCTATATGTCGGAAGACATTTATGCAGATACCACCTACTATGCAATCTACAGTAAAGTACCGGTACTTTATACTGTTACATGGTTTATAAACGGTACTCCTTACGCAGATTTCTACACCTACGGCGCAATGCCCGAATGCAAACTTGACATTGTTAAACCGGACGATGATGACCACAGTTACATCTTCTGCGGTTGGGATAAAGAAATAGTACCCGTAACCGGCAATGTTACCTATACCGCGATTTTCAAGGCGATTGATAAAACTCCCAAATCACCTAAGACCGGTAGTGACAGTTTGCTTATATCTTTCGCGGTAGTATTTGCTGCCTGCGCTGCTTATGCAGTTTTCGGTATGAAATCTACAAAAGAAGATAACGAATAATTTTCGGTGTACTTTGCATTAAATTAAAGTTAATTTTAAATTTTTGCCGGCGTTTGCTTAGTGTACCTATACACTAAGTAAACGCTCGGTTTGTGTATTTATAAAATATTTTGGTGAGAATATTATGAAATTTTTTAAATTCTTACAGGGCATAGTCCTTAATATTTATACCTATTGGGTAATTACCGCACTGCTTATAGTCGCCGTTGTACTTCTTTCAATTCAGGTTGTAAGATTAAGCAAAAATACAAACGGTGGGACAAGCGGTAAAACCAATGCCGCCACAACAGAGTATGTTGATAAAAAGTTAAAAGAACTCGAAGAAAAGGTTGAAGGCGATATACTCGACTCCAACACGCAGATTATTCACGATTTTGCCGAAGCACTTAATAAAAAATAAAGCGGCAATAAATTATTTTGAACTTTAACAATTAAACAAATATAAATATTTGATACTTGTTATCCTTTAATTCGATTATAAAAGTCAAACGGCAGTATTGGCTTTTTATAAAAAACAGGTTTGCTTCCCCGCAACCTGCAATAAATTTAAAGACTACTTCCCCGTAGTCACGAAAGGAGACATGGATAGTATGAGTGAAATAACCTATTATCCGCTTACACAGTCTCAATATTTGATTTTATTTCAAATGAAATTCTGTGTAAAAAAAGAAATATCAAACATTTGTACGGAAATTGAGTTTTTGGAAGATGTTGACCAAAAACTTCTTATGCAGTCACTGTATCTCGGAATGCTAAGAGCACCTGCAATGTCCGTACGCCTGCACACTACCGAAGATAAAAAGATAGTTCAGTATTTTTCGGACGCTGCCCACGAAAAAATCGACTATATTGATATGTCCGGTAAGTCTGATGAGGAATACGAAGCACTCCTTAATAAATGGAATACCGCCGCATTCCCCAATAAGTGCATGGAAACCCAACTTTACAACTTAAAACTGTTAAAGAAACCGAACGGCAATTTGGCAGTTTACGGATGCTATTCACACCTTGTATCCGATGCTTATGCCATTATGGCGACCTTTAAAGATATTCTTAATATCTACAATGCGTTGAGGGACGGCAAAGCATTGCCGTCTGCACCGGTATCTCCGCTTCCCGCATATCAGGCGGACTATAAGTATTTTAATTCCGAAAAGATGGAAGCAGACCGCAAATATTATGACGAAGTAGTTTTTGATACCGAGCCGCAGTTTACTACCATTGCGGGCAAAGATGCAAAAATATTTGCAAAAGACCATAAGCAAGGCCATAAGTACGGCACGTTTGCCTATAATCCGCTTATGCCGGGTGCCGCTCTTAATTTGCCGATTGATAAAGATTTAAACGATAAAATTACGGAATTTGCGCTTAATAATAAGGTATCACCTGCGGCGCTTTATGCTTTGGCAACCCGTACTTATCTTTCCGCGGTTTGCGAAACCAATGACGTAACATTTATGAATCCCGTCGCTCGTCGTGCTACCGTTGCTCAAAAGAGGGCAGGCGGAACGCTTACTATGCCGGTCGCTTTACGTACAAGATTTTCAAATGACCTTACATTTATTGAAGGTTGTAAGGAAGTTTACAAGGCACAGTGCGAGGCATAC
>JAKSQL010000064.1 GCA_024404125.1 Clostridia bacterium | reverse complement strand
CATCTGAGCCACTTCAGCGAAAAATGTATATTGATTATACCAACTAAATCTATTTAAGTCAAGAGGTATTTATGAAAAACGAATATGCAAGCAGTGCCAACAAAAGAATAGCAGATGCGCGTAAAAACGCGGGACTAACCCAACAGCAAGCTGCGGAAAAGCTTAATATGAAGCGCAACACCTACGCGCGTATGGAGCGGCTCGGGAACCCCGATATAAAGACACTTCAGAGTCTTACCGAATTATTCGGCGTTTCGGCGGATTGGTTGCTTTGTAAAGAGGAAAATGACATAGGTTTTACTCAAAACGATACCGCAAGCCAAATGCTTAACGAAACAAACGACCCGTTTAACAGTTCTTTACCTTTTATGCCGAACCAAACCGAAATAAATTTTATAAAGGTTTTTCACGTGCTTAAAAGCAAAGAAAATAAAGACGCGGCACTTAAATTTATAAATGACCTTTACAAAAAAGAAATTGAAGAAAAAACGAAAAAATAAAAAAGCGACGGATACTTCACTGTATCCGTCGCCGTTTTATTCTTGAATATCTGAACTTAAAATGTTATAGCCGTAAGCTGAATCCTTATTTTCCTTAAATACCGATACACACTCTGCGGTAAATTCGCCGCCATCGTGCGTTAAGATATCTACATTTGTAACTACAGTAAGTGTGCCGTCAGTATTTTCAGTGACACTCTTAAGTGAGTGTTCATATACGGTGTATCCGCGCGGAATAATATAAACAAAGCCCTCTTTTTTCGGAAAATCGGTGTTAAGTGTGCTAAAGTCGATATTCTTTTTGCCGTACATATTGTATATAAAATCCGCAACTGTACTTTCTTCGATAAACTCATCTTCCGTAAGGTCAAGCAATGCTATTATGCTCTCGTTTACCGTTTCTTCGGGATTATCAAAAGTGCCGTTATAAACAAAACTGCGGTTTAACATACCAAGCAGTTTTTCGCCTTGCCCGGTAACAGTTACTTTTTCTGACTCCGCAGTTTCGGTACTGTTAGCAAAGGCGGGAAATGCAAAGCATATACTTGCAATAACTATAACCGCCGCTAAAACGGTTAACGATACCTTTTTTATCATAACTGTCACCTCGCTTCCTTTTTACTGTAATCATTATATACTCAAAATCATAAAAAATGCAGCAACAATTCTGTTACTTTCGGTTTCAATAATGTTACCGTTTATATCATATTGAATGTATATTTTATCCTGCCTTTGTATATTTTCTACAATTTATGACTTTTATCTAAAAAGTTTTTATTTTTCAAAAAAATATTAGTTGTAATTGCTAAATATATATGATATACTTTTTTTGTAAACATAAAGTTTGCAACTTTTAAAGGGAGTGTATCATCTTGAAACATTACGACGAAAACCAAATTAAAAACATTGCGATTTTAGGGCACGGCGGCTCGGGCAAAACCACACTTGCCGATGCCTTCTTATACTACGGAAAAGCGAGTGACAGAATAGGCAAATCTGCCGACGGTACATCGGTATTTGATTTTGACCCCGAAGAGAAAAAACGTGCTTCCTCCGTATCCGCAAGTGTTTGTGCACTTGAAATAAACGGAATAAAAATGAACATAATAGACGCGCCCGGTCAGTTCGATTTTGCGGGCGGTGTTACCGAAGCGGTATCCGCGTCTGACAGTGTAATAATTGCACTTTCTGGTAAATCAGGTCTTACGGTAGGCGCAAAACAGGCGTTTGAAAAGGCGAAGAACGCAAAGAAAGGTATTGCTTTCTTTATAGGCAAACTTGATTCTTCACACGCACATTTTTACAGAGTAATATCCTCCCTTGTTGCAAATTACGGCGCGGTTGTATGTCCCGTTGTTGTACCTTACGTTGAGGAAGAAAGTGTTAAATGCTACGTAAACCTCATTGAAAATAAGGCGTATTCGTTTGACGGTATTACCCAAAAGGAATTCAGAATGCCGGTAAGCAACGATATAGAGCAAATGAGGAATATGTTGCTTGAAGCCGTTGCAAGTGCCGATGAAGCCCTTATGGAAAAGTATTTCGGCGGCGAAGAATTTACCGAGCAGGAACTTATTGACGGTCTTAAAAAAGGTGTCCTTTCGGGTGACATTTGCCCCGTATTCTGCGGCGTTCAGCAAACGGGAGACGGTATACCGCTTCTTTGTGACTATGTTTGCAAAATTATGCCGTCTGCAAAAGACGCGGGATTTGAGTCAAGCGGTGAAAATGCCGCCTACATATTTAAAACCATTGCCGACCCGTTTGTAGGTAAACTTTCATACTTTAAGGTTTTATCCGGCAAGATTACCGCCGATATGAAACTTAAAAATGACCGTGACGGCTCTGAAGAACGTATATCAAAAGTAATGTTCTTGAAGGGCGGAAAGCAGGAAGATACCGATTTGATTTCGGCAGGTGATATAGGGTCCGTTGCAAAACTTTCGGGTGCGCTTACAGGTGATACTTTATCCGATACGGGTAAGGCAAGTGCTCAAAAAGCAGAATTCCCGCTTCCATGCTTGCAGGTAGCGGTTTATCCTAAGAATAAGGGTGATGACGAAAAGATAAGCGCAGGTCTTATGCGGCTTTGCGAAGAAGATTTAACCCTTAAAGTATACAATGACCCGCTTACTAAGGAACTCATATTATCGGCAATGGGCGAACAACATATAGATATTGTAGTTTCAAGACTTAAATCAAAATTCGGTGTAGAGGTTGAACTTAAAGCACCGAAGATTGCATACAGAGAAACAATCAAGAAATCGGTTAAGGCACAGGGCAGACATAAGAAACAGTCGGGCGGACACGGTCAGTTCGGTGACGTTTGGATAGAATTTGAGCCGTGCGAGAGCGAAGAGCTTGTATTTGAAGAAAAAGTATTCGGCGGAGCGGTACCCAAAAACTTCTTCCCTGCGGTAGAAAAGGGACTGAAAGAAAGCACTGTAAAGGGTGTTTTGGCGGGCTTCCCGATGGTAGGTATAAAAGCCACTTTGGTAGACGGCTCTTATCATCCGGTTGACTCTTCGGAAATGGCATTTAAAACCGCGGCTTCACTTGCCTTTAAAGAGGGTATATCAAATGCAAACCCCGTATTGCTTGAGCCGGTTGGCACACTTAAGGTATTGGTTCCTGATGAGATGCTCGGTGATGTTATAGGTGATATAAACAAGCGCCGCGGCAGAATAATAGGTATGAATCCTCAAAGCAACAAACTGCAAGAGGTTGTAGGTGAAGTGCCGATTGCCGAAATGGCTGACTTTGCAACCTCAATGCGTTCAATAACGCAGGGTACTGCCACATTCACACTTGAATTTGCAAGATATGAGGAAGTTCCCGCAAACCTTGCAGAAAAGATAATAGCCGATAACAAGACCGAATAAGCGGCAAAAAATAATCCCGATACACTTTAAAGTGTATCGGGAATTTTTTTATGCTTATTTAATTATTTGCTGAAAAGTTTATTTGTTTTTGCAAATACAAACGCCGCAGATGCAAGCATCATAACCGATGCCAACATAAGAGCATTGTTGCCGGTTTTGGGAGAATCCGGCTTTTTAAGTTCGCCGGTAGCGGGGTCTGTAACCAAACCGTTATAGTTAGCGCAGATTATAAGACTTACAAACGGATTAACCTTAATGGTAAGTGCTTTAAAACCGCCTTCTACGAAAACGTAATCTTTGCCTTCAACGGCTACCGATATCTTTTGGTCTTTCGCGCCTTCGGGAACTTCTACTTTATAGATGCTCCAACCGTCAAAAGTACCTTTATCGCCAATTGCGTTGCAAACTACTATGTCACCGGACTGAATAATTTCGGCTTTACCTTCCTGCGATACGCCCGAAGTGGGATTTGCATTGTAAATGGTTACCTGAATTACCGTTTCTGCTTGGGGGCTGCTTTCAGCAAATGCACCGAAAGAAAAAGTGAATACCGCTATAATACAAAGAATTACTGCAAAAAGTTTTTTCATTTTTATTCCTCCGTTAAAGTTTTGATACACAAGTATTATAACATTAAATTATTAAAAAGTAAACAATTTTTTTTATAAATTGTATGCGCCGCTTATTATTCCGCCGCCTATTACGGTGTCCCCATCATAGAAAACGGCAGACTGACCTATTGAAGGTGCTCTTTGCATATCGTTAAACTCTACCGTAACACCGCTGTCTGTCGGGTGCAAAACGGCAGGTTGCTCTGTTTGGCGATAACGAAGTTTTACCGCCGCTTTTATATCTCCGTTTAATTTTTCAAACGGGAAATAGTTTACGTTTTCAACATTTACGTATTTGTAAAATAAATTTTCTTCTCCGCCTACCGTTACTGTGTTACTTACAATGTTTTTGTTAAGAACGAAAACGGGGTGCCCTAACGCTATGCCCAAACCTTTTCGCTGACCTACGGTATAATTTATTATGCCGTTATGTCTGCCTATAACCTCGCCGTTTTGTAAAACAAAGTCGCCCTCACGGTAAACTTTGCCTGTTTTACGGGTGATAAACGCGGCATAGTCGCCGTCAGGCACAAAGCATATATCCTGACTGTCCGACTTATGCGCGGTAATAAGGTCAAGTTTTTGGGCGTACTCCCTTATCTCGCTTTTTTTAAGGTCACCAAGCGGGAAAATGCTCTTGCTTAACTGCTCTTGACTTAATGAATAAAGCACGTAACTTTGGTCTTTATTCGTATCTTTCGCTTTAAGCAAAAGAGTTCTGCCGTTTGAAAGTACGGTACGAACGTAATGCCCCGTCGCTATTTTTTCGCAACCGTTCTCTTTGGCAAAATCAAGCATTTTGCCGAACTTGATTTTTTTATTGCAGACTATACACGGGTTAGGGGTTGCTCCGCGCTCGTATTCTTCGATAAAATTCTCTATAACCGCATACTCAAATTCTTTTTTAAAATCCACCGATTTATGCAAGACGGATATTTTTTCACATACGCATGCGGCATCTTTACAGTCAAAATCATTATCCCCGCAGAGTTTAAGAGTAATACCCATAACCTCATAACCTTGCTCTTTTAAAAGAGCCGCGGCAACCGACGAGTCTACCCCGCCGCTTACACCTACCGCCACTTTCATAAATTCACCGCCTTTTGCATATTCCTTGTCTTTTCATAATATATTTAGAGTATAACACATTTTTTATCTTCTTACAAGAGTTTGAGGTGACGTTAAAATGGCAGACATAAAAGACGGCGAAATCACAGTAAAAAAAGAGTTCCTTTTTAAAATATCGGTAGTACAGATAATTTGTGTGACCTTAATTTTGCTCGGTGTAATACTTTCTAAATTTATATTTAAAGACGAATACAAAAAAATTGAAAAATTCTATAAGGATAATTTGCTTAAAGATACTACTGTTGAAAGTGTGATAAGGGATATGGAAAATGAAATTTAAACTCTTCGGTACCGAAATATACATATCTTTTTTGTTTTGCGCGGTAATAGCACTAATGCTTGCTTTTGACCGTACCGGACTTGTAATACCTACACTCTTTGCCGCTTTTATTCACGAAACCGGACATCTTTTTACTATGTGGGTAGTAGGGTGCGAGCCGAAAGCGGTTAAACTTATCCCTGCAAGCGTTAAAATAATAAAAGGATTTCCGAAAAAGAAAAACGGCGATATGATTATCGCCGTTTCAGGACCGCTTGTTAATTTGTTGCTTTTTGCAACCCTTTATCTCAACTATTTTCTTTTCGGCAACAAAGTAATACTTAACTTTGCTTTATTAAATCTCGTTATGGCGGTATTTAATATGTTACCCGTTTTCGGTCTTGACGGCGGTACGGTACTTATATTACTGCTCAATAAAAAATACGACATTGATAAATCGGTTTTTACGGTTAAACTGATAACCTTTATAATGAGCATAGCCGCTTTCGTACTTGGTATATATCTTATTTTTACGGGAACGTTTAATATCTCGGTGTTTATTGTGGGGCTCTATTTACTGCTTTGTTGTTTGATGAGGTATTAAACAGTATAAAAAAATACCGGCACAC
>JAKSQL010000063.1 GCA_024404125.1 Clostridia bacterium | reverse complement strand
GGCAATCGGATATTTTTTCAATAATCGGGATAAAGACATTTTTCAGCGCGATTTCGAGTCACATTTTTCTATACGCCGTTCTACCGCAACACAAATACTTAAACTTATGGAACAGCGCGGACTGATTATAAGAAAAAGTGTTGAAAACGATGCACGTCTTAAAAAAATAGTGCATACTGACAAGGCGCTCGAAATCCAAAAAATTATCGAGCAAGATATTAAAAAACGCGAGAAGCGTTTACGAAACGGTTTATCAAAAGAAGAAATAAACACCTTCTTTTCTGTAATTGATAAACTTAAAGCAAATTTGGAGGATAGCAATGCTTAAAAAATTCGCAAAATGTATCCGCGAGTATAAGATGCCTACAATACTTACAGTTTTACTTATGGTAGGTGAAGCGGCAATCGAAACCGCAATACCTTATATCACGGCTACGTATCTTATCAATAACATACAAAAAAACGGTGAAAACGTAAGTCTTTCATTTATTATCAAAATAGGACTTTTGTTAGTCGCTTTGGCACTTTTATCACTTTCTTGCGGCGGCGTAGCAGGATTTACCTGTGCAAAAGCATCTTCGGGGTTTGCAAAAAATCTCCGTAACGATATATTTGATAAAATCCAACTCTTTTCGTTTTCAAATATAGATAAATTTTCAACCTCGTCACTCGTTACACGTATGACTACCGACGTTAATAACGTGCAGATGGCATTTATGATGCTTATCCGTATTGCGATACGAAGTCCGCTTATGCTCATTTTCTCGGTATCTATGGCGGCTTATATGGGCGGATGGCTTGCCGCAACCTTTGTATTTGTAATTCCGTTTTTGGTAACAGGACTTTTACTTGTTGCAAAATTCGCAATGCCTGCATTCAGAAGTGTTTTCAAAAGATACGATAAACTTAATGAGTCCATTGAAGAAAATGTAAGAGGTATGCGCGTAGTAAAGGGTTTTTCGCGTGAGAACTTTGAAAAAAAGAAATTCGGCGCTGCGGCGGACTCTATTTGCAATGACTTTACAAAAGCCGAAAGAATAGTTGCGCTTAATACACCTATAATGAATTTCTGTATGTATTTTAATATGATTTTCGTACTTATTGCCGGCTCTTATATGGCAATAAACGGAATAGGCGGTATCAATATCGGTCATATTTCGGCAATGCTTACCTACGGTATGTCAATACTTATGTCACTTATGATGCTTTCAATGATATACGTAATGCTAACTATTTCCGCTGAGTCTGCAAAACGTATATGTGAGGTGCTTGACGAAGAGCCCGATATGAAAAATCCCGAAAATCCCGTATATGAAGTTAAAGACGGCAGTATTGATTTTGAAAATGTCGGCTTTAAATATATGAAACACGCAAAACTTTATGCTTTATCTGATATAAACATTCATATTAAGTCGGGTATGACAGTCGGTATAATCGGCGGTACTGGGTCGAGCAAATCCTCGTTAGTTCAACTTATTCCGCGCCTTTACGACGTAAATGTCGGCTCGGTTAAGGTAGGCGGTGTAGACGTAAGGGATTACGATTTACAGACACTTAGAGATAATGTTGCAATGGTACTTCAAAAGAATATTTTGTTTGCGGGTACTATTAAAGAAAATCTTCGTTGGGGTAACGAAAATGCTACCGATGAGGAAATTGTCGAAGCGTGCAAACTTGCTATGGCAGATGAGTTTGTAGAGTCGTTCCCGGAAAAATACGATACCCATATAGAGCAGGGCGGTACTAACGTATCGGGCGGACAAAAGCAGCGCCTTTGCATAGCAAGAGCATTGCTTAAAAAACCGAAAATTATTATTCTTGACGACTCAACAAGTGCGGTTGATACTAAAACCGATGCGCTTATCCGCGCGGGATTTAAGTCTTATATTCCCGAAACTACAAAACTTATTATCGCGCAGAGAATATCTTCCGTTGAGGACGCGGATATTACCATAGTTCTTGAAAGCGGTAAGATAGTTGCTTGCGGTAACCATAATGAATTGTTAAAGTCCTGCGATATATACAGAGAAATTTACAATCAGCAAACCAACGGAGGTGCTCAAAATGAATAACAGAACGCCTTCCGGCAATATGAAAAGGGAAAAGGGAAATATTAAGTCACTCACAAGAGCAATGAAAATGCTTTACGGTTATTATCCCGTAATGGTACCCGTATCGGTAGTATGTATTGTATTTTCGGCTATCGTTGCGGTAATTCCCGCTATTTTCCTTGAAAAAGTAACCTCGGCTATTGACCTGTGTCTTAAAAACGGCACTCCTTGGAGTGAGGCAAGTTCAATAATATTGCCGAAAGTATTTACTTTGCTGTTCTTCTATATTTTGTCTATTTGTTCGGTATTGCTCGAAACGCAACTTGCTGCAATAGTAACGCAAGGATTTTTAAGCAAAATGCGTAAATCGCTCTTTGAGGGA
The DNA here is from genome assembly GCA_024404125.1 of Clostridia bacterium. Taxonomy (GTDB): domain Bacteria; phylum Bacillota; class Clostridia; order Oscillospirales; family Acutalibacteraceae; genus UBA737. The sequence continues at coordinate 3,579 of JAKSQL010000063.1, read as the reverse complement.
ATGCAGGATTTACCGATAAGTTTCTTTGACCGCAAAAAGCACGGCGATATAATGTCGTTTTATACTAACGATATTGATACTTTACGTCAGTTAATAGGTCAGTCACTTCCTACCCTTATACGTGCTTCAACCGTTGTTGTAGGAGTACTCTGCATTATGCTTTGGTTTAGTGTATGGCTTACTTTACTGCTTTTAGTCGGCGTTGTGTTTATGTTTATGGTATCAAAAAAACTCGGCGGCGGCTCGGCTAAATACTTTGTTAAAATGCAGGGTTCTGTTGCGGCGCAAGAGGGTTACGTTCAGGAAATAATGAACGGACAAAAGGTCGTAAAAGTTTTCTGCCACGAAAAGCAGAGCAAGAACGATTTTGATAAACTCAATAACGATTTATACGAACACGGCTATCGCGCTCACGCATTTGCGAATACGTTAGGACCGATTATTATGAATATCGGTAACGTACTTTACGTTATTGTTACAATAGTCGGTTGTGCGCTTTTGCTTACAGGTGCACCAAATTTAAGCATATCGGCACTTTTCGGCGGCGCAAAGGTTATGAAAGTCGGCGTAATTGTTTCGTTCTTAAGTATGACCAAACAGTTTACGGGAAACATAAATCAGGTTTCACAGCAGATAAACTCAATAGTTATGGCCATGGCGGGTGCTACGCGTGTATTTGACCTTATGGATACTCCTCCCGAGGCAGACGACGGTTACGTAACACTTGTAAACTGCGAAATTGACAGTAACGGTAACATAACCGAAACTGATAAGAGAACGGGCAAGTGGGCATGGAAACATCCCCACGGTGACGGCACATTGACCTACACCGAACTTAAGGGTGACGTAACTATGACCGACGTTGACTTCTCCTACGTTGAAGGCAAGCAGGTTCTTAAAGGCGTATCGGTGTATGCAAATCCCGGTCAAAAGGTTGCTTTTGTAGGTGCTACCGGTGCCGGTAAAACAACAATAACAAACCTTATAAACCGTTTTTACGATATTGAGGATGGTAAAATCCGTTATGACGGTATAAACATCAACAAGATTAAAAAGTCAGATTTAAGACGTTCACTCGGTATTGTTTTTCATGATACCAATCTGTTTACCGGAACGGTAATGGATAATATCAGGTACGGCAGACTTGAGGCTACCGATGAGGAGTGTATCGCCGCAGCCAAACTTGCCGGTGCGGACGATTTTATCACAAGACTTCCCAAAGGTTATGCTACCGAACTTTCAAATAACGGCTCTAACTTGTCACAGGGACAGCGCCAGCTTATAGCAATAGCACGCGCCGCCGTTGCCGACCCGCCCGTTATGATACTTGACGAGGCAACCTCCTCAATAGATACCCGCACCGAAGCGATAGTACAAAAAGGTATGGATAAACTTATGGAGGGAAGAACGGTATTCGTAATCGCGCACCGTCTTTCAACCGTTATGAATTCAGACGTTATAATGGTACTTGACCACGGTGAGATTATCGAACGCGGAAACCATCAGAAACTTATCGAAGAAAAAGGCACATATTATCAGTTGTATACCGGCGCTTTTGAACTTGAATAATTTTAAGAAGGTATAAAAATGTCAGTTTCTTATCCTACACCCCATATAAATGCAAAGCCCGAAGATTTTGCAAAAACAGTGCTTATGCCTGGTGACCCGCTTAGAGCAAAGTTTATAGCCGATAATTATCTGACCGACGCTAAACTTATAAATAACGTGCGTAATATTCAAGGTTATACTGGCTATTATAACGGTGTTAAAGTATCGGTTATGGCAAGCGGTATGGGTATACCGTCTATGGGAATTTATTCTTATGAACTGTATAAATTTTTCGGTGTGGAAAATATAATACGTATCGGTTCCGCCGGTTCACTTAATAAGAACGTAAAAATTCTTGATATAGTTTTTGCAATGGGTGTTTCAACCGACTCGAATTATTCCCACAACTTTGATTTAAACGGCACTTTTGCGCCTATGGCGGACTATTATCTTTTAACAACCGCGGTTGATATTGCAAAAAACAATGACCTTAAATTCCACGTGGGAAACGTACTGTCAAGCGATATGTTTTATAATAATCTTCCGTTTGATAATTGGCAAAAGATGGGTGTTTTGGCAGTTGAAATGGAAACCGCGTCACTTTATATGAATGCCGCAAATTTAGGTAAAAGAGCGCTCGCTTTATATACTGTATCCGACAGTATAGTTACAGGCGAAACAACAACCTCAGAACAACGCAGAACGGTATTTACCGATATGCTTAAATTGGCACTTGATACTGCCGTTAAATTAGACCGACTTGAAACAAGGTGAAAATTATGTTTGATGCAAAAAAGAATAAAGAGGGTTGCATTGAGTTTATACGCGACTTTTTTGATAAAAACGGAAAAGACTGCAACGCGGTAATAGGTATATCCGGCGGTAAGGACAGTAGTATTGCCGCTGCCCTTTGCGTAGAAGCACTCGGTAAAGATAGGGTAATAGGGGTGCTTATGCCTTGCGGCGAGCAAGAGGATATAAATGATGCGTATTTGCTAGTAAAGACTTTGGATATTAAATACTTTGAGGTTAATATTAAGGAAAGCGTAGAAGCACTTAAAAATGCCATTCCGTTTGAAATTTCAAGTCAGAGCAAAACAAATTTGCCGCCGAGAATTCGTATGTCCACACTTTATGCCGTATCGCAAAGTAACAACGGCAGGGTAGTGAACACCTGCAATTTATCGGAGGATTATGTCGGTTATTCAACCCGTTACGGTGATGCTGCAGGCGATTTCAGTCCGCTTTGCAATATGACCGTAAGTGAGGTAAAACAAATTGGCAGACTTACGGTACTGCCTGATACACTTATTGACAAGACACCTATTGACGGACTTTGCGGTAAAACTGATGAAGAAAACCTCGGCTTTACCTATGCCGTTCTTGACCGATATATAAGGACGGGCGAAATAGAAGATAAAGCAGTCTAAGAACTGATAGATAAAAAGCACGAGCAAAATTTATTTAAACTTAAACTGATGCCGTCATATATGCCGAAATAAAATTAAGCGGACTTAAAGGTTAATTTAAGTCCGCTTTTGTTTTTATTCTTTTTATGTATTTTAATTGTTATTAGTGGGAACTTGTTGACGCAAAGCCGCTCTTGTCTTTCTGATTTCGCCCAAATTAGCGGTAAGACCTTCGTCTGCACGGCACATAATATCGTCTACAAAATCCTGTGCTGCTTTTCTCATTTCGCGGCTCTTTGCCTGAGCACTTGCAATTATTTCAGCCGCCTTTTCCTGCGACATTTTTACTATTTCCTGCTCGGCAACAATTGCTTTTGCACGCTCTTCGGCACTGCGGATAATTCCGTCTGCCTCACGTTTTGCGGTAGTGATAATATCGGCACGGTCGGAAACAATTCCGCGCGCCTGCTTGATTTCGTTAGGGATATTAAGACGGATATCGTCAACAACGGCACGCAACTTTTCAATGTCTACAACCGTTTTTTTGCCGGGGATTTTGATACCGCTGTCAAGCACCTCGTCAAACTGTTCAAGTAATTCATCAAGTGTCATTTAATTCATC
>JAKSQL010000062.1 GCA_024404125.1 Clostridia bacterium | reverse complement strand
TATTTTCCAAAAAGTGAGAAGTTCCTTACTGCCGTCAGAATAAAACAAATTTAAAACTGCAGTAAAAATAATTATCGGCAAAATGGCTTTAAGGTTTTTTAAGTAGGTTGAAATCTTTATTTTTGAAAAAATAAGAACCAATGCAGTGAAAATAAGAAAAACCGCAAGAGATATTAAATTCTTTGCCAAAAAGATAAATACTATCGACAAAATAAGAAGAAGTATTTTAGTGCGCGCATCAAGTTTATGAATAACAGAGCCGCTTTCTATATACTGACCGAAAGTGATATCTTTAAGCATTCTTATCACCTTCGGCTTTTATGCCGAGAAGATACTCTACCGCTTTATCTACGGTAAAAATATCCGCCCTTATATTTGGATTTTTTTCTTTGAGTTTTAATAATACGGAGGTTACTATCGGCACGTTAAGACCTATGCTTTTTAAAGTATCGGCATTCGAAAAAACTTTTTCGGTTTTATCAAAACATACCGCTTTGCCGTTATTCATAACAAGCAGTCTGTCCGCAAGAAGCGCCATATCCTCCATATTATGAGAAATAATGATAACGGTAGCATTATATGTGTTTCTGTACGCGTTAATCATTTTTATAACATCGGCTCTGCCTTTTGGGTCAAGCCCTGCTACCGGCTCATCAAGTACCAAAACATCAGGTTGCATTGCCATAACGCCTGCAATTGCCACCCTGCGCTTTTCGCCGCCCGATAAATCAAACGGCGATTTTTCGATATACTCATTCGGTATATCAAGCAGCGAACATATTTCAAAAACTCTTTTATTTAACTCATCGCCCGAAAGTCCCATATTAGACGGGCCGTATGCAATATCTTTAAATACGGTTTCCTCAAAAAGTTGGTACTCGGGGTACTGAAACACAAGACCTATCTTAAAACGTATGTCTTTTATTTTTTTAGGGTTCTCCCATATATTCTTACCGCGGTAAAGCACTTCGCCCGAGGTTGCCTTTATAAGACCGTTAAGGTGTTGTACCAAGGTGGATTTACCCGAGCCGGTATGACCGATAATACCGATAATCTCTCCGCTTTCGATACTGAAAGTAATATCGCTTATTGCATCGTTTACAAACGGAGTATTTCCGCCGTAAGTATAGGTAAGATTTTTTACACTGATAACTTCTGACAACTAAATTTCCTCCAAATGAAGCGCCCGTGCAATCGCCTCGTCTGCTTCTTCAATAGAAATTACATTGGTTTTTATATTAGCGCCGCCGTTTTTAAGACGGTGTAACAACTCGGTGGTTTGCGGTACGTCAAGGTTTACCGATTTAAGCAAATCAATATCGCAAAATACATCTTTTGGAGTACCGTCCGCAACGATACTGCCCTCGTTCATAACTACTACTCTATCGGCGTTCTGCGCTTCTTCCATAAAGTGAGTTATGAGTATTACGGTCATATTTTCTTCTTTGTTTAACTTTTCAACCGTTTTAACTATCTCCGCTCTTCCCTTCGGGTCTAACATCGCGGTCGGCTCGTCTAAAACTATACAGTCGGGTTTCATAGCAAGTATTCCCGCTATGGCTATCCGCTGCTTTTGACCTCCCGAAAGGTGATGCGGTGTCGATTTTGAAAACTTTGACATTCCGACCGATTTAAGCGCGGTATCAACACGTTCCCTTATGATTTCGGGTTCAAGCCCTAAATTTTCGGGACCAAATGCAACATCTTCTTCTACGATAGACGCGATAAGTTGGTTATCGGGATTTTGAAATACCATACCTACTTTGCGCTTTATATCTATTTCGCTTGTTTCGTCTTTTGTATTTACACCGTCAACCAAAACGTCGCCGCTATCGGGTTTATAAAGTCCGTTAAGCAGTTTTGCAAGGGTTGATTTACCCGACCCGTTTTTGCCTAAAATTACGGTAAAACTGCCGCGCTTAAAGGCAATATTAAAATTTTTGATTACGGTTTTTTCAACCTCGCTGTTACAGTACTTGAAAGTAACGTCTTTTACCTCGATTATGTTATCCATTTTACTCCGTCCAAATAGTTGTATTTCCGCAAGGGAGTACTACGTCCTTGCAACTTACCCGAAGCCCGATTTCATCGGTTGTAATAGTTCCTTTGCCCTTTGGCGCTATATACTGCCTTACCATAAAGTTTAGCAGTGTGGGAGAAAGTCCGCCGGTGTAGGAATTAAGGAAGAAAAAGAGCGGCTTATCGCTTAAGAGTTGCCCCGTTTTTGAAAGCAGTTCACCGATATTCTGTTCAAGTTTCCAAACCTCGCCGTTTGGACCTCTGCCGTAGGAAGGCGGGTCCATAATAATCGCATCGTATTTATTACCGCGCCTTATTTCTCTGTTTACGAATTTTAAGCAGTCGTCTACAAGCCAACGCACCGGTCTATCGGCTAAATTTGATGCCGCCGCATTTTCTTTTGCCCACTGTACCATACCTTTTGATGCATCTACATGGGTTACCTTTGCCCCTGCTTTTAAGCAGGCAAGTGTTGCGGCACCCGTATAAGAAAAAAGATTAAGGACGTTTATCTCTCTGTTTGCCTTTGTGATAAGTTCCATGGCAAGCGACCAATTTACTGCCTGCTCGGGAAAAAGTCCCGTATGCTTAAAGCCCATAGGTTTTAAGCGAAACGTAAGTCCTTTGTAATCTACCGACCAAACGTCCGGCACGGGTTTTAACTTTTCCCAATATCCGCCGCCCGAATTTGACCTATGGTATACGGCATTTGCGCTGTTCCAACGGCTGTCGGATTTACCTAACGACCATATAACCTGCGGGTCGGGACGGATAAGAATTATATCGCCCCAACGTTCAAGCCGCTCGCCGTTATCCGCGTCGATAAGTTCAAAATCGTTAAACTCTGTTACTTCTCTCATTTACTCTTTATCCTTACAAATCAAGTGACTGTTGGGCGGTATTTTGTGCGATCCCCAAATGCTCGTAAGCAAGTTTTGTTACGCACCTGCCCCTTAAAGTACGGGTTAAAAATCCTATCTGCATAAGGTACGGCTCGTAAACGTCCTCAATGGTGACCGACTCTTCGCCTACCGCCGCAGAAAGTGTATCAAGACCGACAGGTCCGCCGCCGTAATTATTTATTATCGTTTCAAGCATTCTGCGGTCAAAATCGTCAAGGCCCAATTCGTCTATCTCAAATCTTTCGAGCGCTTTTTGTGCGACCTGCTCTGTGATAGCACCGTCAAACTCAACCTGCGCTATATCTCTTACCCGCTTTAAAAGACGGTTTGCAATACGCGGTGTGCCTCTTGAACGGGAAGCGATTTCGCGCGCACCGTCATTATCAATTTCTATACCGAGTATGCCCGCAGAGCGCTTAACTATCTGCGCTAACTGTTCGGGTGTATAAAGTTCAAGTCGCAAAAGCACACCGAATCTATCTCTGAGCGGCGCTGTGAGTTGACCTGAACGCGTGGTTGCACCTACTAACGTAAAATGCGGAACATCAAGCCGTATTGACCTTGCGGAAGGTCCTTTGCCGAGCATTATATCAAGCGAGAAATCTTCCATTGCGGGATAAAGAATTTCCTCAACATTTCGTGGCAGACGGTGTATTTCGTCAATAAATAAAACGTCACCCTCGTTAAGAGAGGTAAGTATCGCCACTAAATCGCCCTGCTTTTCTATGGCAGGTCCCGAGGTTACTCTGAAATTAACCCCCATCTCTCTTGCTATTATGCCCGAAAGGGTGGTTTTACCGAGTCCCGGAGGGCCGTATAGCAAACAGTGGTCAAGGCATTCGTTTCGCATTTTTGCCGCCTTGATATATATACTTAAATTTTCTTTTGCCTTATCCTGACCGATATATTCGTCAAGCGTTTTAGGGCGCAGAGATATTTCGGTATCCTCATCGGCATAATTATATTCGGGAGAAACAATTCGGTTTTCAAAATCCATTTCTTCTTCTATCATTACTTATATCCCCCTTGCAAGTGATTTTAGTGCAAGTTTTATCAGTTCATCTACCGAAAGGGAAGCATCAAGTTTACCTACGGCAAGAGATGCTTCGCTTTGTGTGTACCCGAGCGCACAAAGTGCCTCTATTGCTTCTTTTGACGCGGAATTAACGTTTGCGTTTCCTACCGCCTTTATATCGCCTAAAATATCTTCGCTCGCTATAGCGCCTATTTTATCTTTAAGTTCAAGCACTATGCGTTGAGCAAGTTTAAGACCTACTCCGCTTGCTGCCGTAAGGGCTTTTGCATCGCCCGAAGCAATATAAATGCTTAATTTATCGCTTGGAAATTCCGAAAGCAGTGCAAGACCTATTTTAGGCCCTACCCCGCTTACAGAGGTTATAAGTTTAAAACTTTCAAGTTCATCGTTTGAAAGAAAACCGTATAGGTCAAGCGCATCTTCCTTAACGCAAAGGTAGGTAAATACAAAAACCTCGTCCCCTATATGACCTAAATTATAAAAGGTATTTTTAGTGATAAAACACTTAAAACCCACACCGCCGCATTCAATTACCACGAAATTGGCGTCCTTAAAAATCAGTTTGCCTTTAAGTGACGAAATCATTTATTTTACCTCCTTTGAAAGTTTACCGAACGTACTCCCCGCACTGTGCGCGTGGCAAATTGCAAGGGCTAACGCATCTGCAGTATCGTCCGGCTTCGGAACACTGTTTAAACACAAAAAACTTTTTACCATTTCCATAACCTGATGCTTTTCGGCTTTTCCGTAACCGGTAATTGAAGATTTAACCTGAAGCGGTGTATACTCATAAACTTTAATGCCTTTGCTCTGCGCTGCAAGAAGTATTACCCCTCTCGCTTCTGCAACCTCAATGGCGGTTGTGGTATTGGTATTGAAATAAAGTTTTTCAATAGAAAGACTTTCGGGTTTATACTTATCTATAACCGAAAGCATATCGTTGTATATATCGGCAAGTCGCTCGCAAAACGGTGTTCCCGCCTTTGTGGTTATTGCGCCGTAACCTACCGTTTTAAAACGAAAATTATCGTAATCAACTATGCCGTAACCTACTATTGCATATCCTGGGTCAATGCCTAAAATCCGCATAACAAGCCAATAAATTTCATTCAATAAATTTTTTGTTAAATAAATATAAAAAGTATTTTTAAGAATAAATTTTTTTAAAAAGCATAACATTAACCACATAATTTACCAAGCATAGTTTTTTTAAATCAACGTACAATAACAATGCAAGCGCAAGTTTAAAAAACAAGGGGTGAAAAATGATGGCTAAAAATTCTGCAGCAAAGGACGCTCTTAACCGTTTTAAGATGGAAGCTGCTAACGAAGTAGGCGTAAATCTTAAGCAGTGTTACAACGGTGACCTTACCTCTAAGCAGGCAGGTTCTATCGGCGGACAGATGGTTAATAACATCTGTCCTGTACGGCTTATGAAATTCATCCGAAATTACCGCTGGGTAGACGGGCATCAGAAAGAATTTACATATCGGTTTAGATTAACAGTTTAGCAAGATAAAAGGCACGAACTTTTTACGGTTCGTGCCTTTTTGCTTGATATATCAAATATCTAAAAACTCTTCATTTGAATCTTCAGCAACAGCCCCTGCTGTTTCGGATTCACAAAATTTCTTTACTTCGGGAATGTTGTTAATTGCTGTAGCCCAAATCACATTAACATCCATATTACCGTAATTATGAGCAAAGAAATTTCTCATGCTTTTCATTGCCGCCCACGGCAACTTATCTTTTGTTTTTGTGCGATAATCTTCAGAAAGTTTTCCAGTCAATTCACCGATTTGCAAAATATTCATACTGACAGAATCACGGTAAGCGATATCATTCTTGAAAATGCTAATATCATTACCGAATCGCTCTATCAATTCCAAAACATTATTACAATACCTTAAAATATGAATCAGTATATCAATATCAGCCGAACGGTTATTCCTCATAAAGCAATTTTTCATCCTTTCGCATATTTCTGATAAGCCGGTGCGTGATCGGGTAGTGAATATTCTGCCGCAATGCTTGGGTTGTAACAAGATACAATGATTTTACGAAAGCGGCGTCTAAATCAGCACA
>JAKSQL010000061.1 GCA_024404125.1 Clostridia bacterium | reverse complement strand
AAAGTTTTTAATATATTATTACGCTTCCCTATCCTCTTTGGGAATCTGTTCAAACCTTTTGAAGCGGAAAAGAGCGGGAGAGTATCAATAAAGAATACTGTGGGCAACGCCGCAAGACAGCAAATACTGCTTGAGAAGAAAAAGGCATAGTATGAACTGTCAAAAAACTTATATGCTCCAAACCATATAATAACCGATAAAAACGCGGTTATAAGCGATATTATGCCTACTTTACCGTAAAGCAGTTCACTGTAATCGCAGTATTTAAAATAATCGTCTATAAAATCCGCAGGTTTGGATGCGGCAACAAGAATATCACCGTCAATCGAGTGATTTGCCATAGCAAAGGTAGTGGCTTCGTCATTTAAAAGCGCAACTGCTTTTTTCGGATTTTTGTTTGTTATCTGCCGTAAATTCGAATAAACGTAAGAATTTTTAAGGAATTGCGAAAGTGCTCTTGCAAATAATACGAAATTGCAAAGGAATACCGACTCAAATGCGCTTTTTTCGTTAAGTACGGAATTTATGCATACAAGCATTGTGGAAACGTATGCAAGCACCGCCATAATGTCCGCGCTTGCTTTACGGTTGAATATGTTTTTAAGTGCAAAAACAGAATCGAAATTCACAATGAATGAAAGTGATAAAAGCACGGTAAATACTACCGAAACGCTTTTTGGCGATTCAAGTGTTAAATCGTTCAGTGTCGGTATCAAAAAGAGCGCCGTAATAAATAATGTAAGTCCAGATAAAACGGTTTGAATAAAAGCATTTCGCTTTTTAATGAAGGTTGCTTTTATAAAGTGCTTTGTTTGTTCACTTGACACGTACTCTTCTTTAACCGAAAATTCCTCAAAGTCATTATCGGCAATAACGTCTTTCGATAATTTGTCCTCACCGGTTTTTGTGTGAGCAAGTTCGTTTTTGATATCGAGCGGCTGTGTCATACTGCTTATCTGAATTGTTTGGGTGTTTGAAACCGCATCTTTAACGGGGGTGAATTTTATCGTTTCGGTCGGACAGTTATCAACCGCGATACTATCGTCTTTGGTTTCTTGGTAATCGGTTTCCTCGCCGTCAATATCCGAAATAAAGAGTAGGTTTTCTTCATTCTCTTTTAAATCGGTATGGGAGGCGTTTTCTTTACTCTCTTCAATAGTATCGACGGTTTCTTCAAAACGGTAAGATTTTCTTGAAAGCGATTCGGATACCATTTTAACAAAAGCCGCTGTCTTACTTGAATGGCGGTGCGACTTTGCCGTTTCCTGCTCAGGTTCGGTCTCTTCAAATACTTCGGGTATAACATTTTGCGATTCGTCAGGTACCTGAGGCAATTCTTCGGCAGTCTGTTGCTTTTCTTCCTCTTGGTTACCGCTTTCGTTATCGTCATTGAAGAAAATATTGTACTTTTTCGATAAATTTTCAATTCGCTTTTCGTTTTCGGAGCGCAATATCTCCGCAACCGACTGAAGTTCGTAAATCGGTGATATGTCCTGCGCTACGTCGTGGCCCTTTTCGTCAAGGGTGTACGGCTTACATTTTTGAAGCAAACTTTTTTCCACCGCAGAGTCAATGTCTATTTGCATCTGCATATCTTCCGGCTCTTTCGGTTTCGGAACGTATCTTATCGGTTTATCGTGCTCTTGCTCGGAAACCGGCTTTTCGGTGTGAGATGCTTTCATTCGTTCCTTTAACGCATCAAGCGGACTTTTAAAGTTACTGTCTGTGTTATCACCGTTATTATTTTCTTTAAAATCCTGAGAAACCTCATCGGGCGTAAGAACAGTAGGCGAATTAGGCGTGTCGGACACTTTAAGTGCGGGCTTGCTTAATTCGTTGGCGATAAGTTCTTCTTCAATTTGCTCAAAAAAAGCTTCTCGTTTTTTCTTGTCGGAAAAAATCCCCATAATAACTCCTTAAATCTATTATTTAAGTCGGTGCCTTAATACTTCGTACATAAGAATTCCCGCCGCAACCGAGGCGTTGAGCGAATTTATATTGCCTACCATAGGTAAACTTACTATGCCGTCACACTTCTTTGCAACAAGGTTGCCTATTCCTTTACCTTCGTTGCCAATTACCAAAGCGCAGGGAATATCAAAGTCGATATTGCGGTAATCACTGCCATCCATATCAGCACCGAAAACCCAAACACCTTTTTCTTTTAATTCGTCTATCGTATTTGAAATGTTTGTAACACGCGCTACTTTCATATATTCGAGCGCACCTGCCGAGGTTTTGGCAACAGTTAAATTAAGTGAAGCACTTCTTCTTTTCGGAATGATAATTCCGTGAACACCGCACACTTCTGCAGTACGGATAATGGCACCGAGATTATGCGGGTCTTAAATTTCGTCGCTCTGCGGCGGTATCGAAAATATCTTCAACCGTAGAATATTCTCTTGAAGCGAGCATAACCGCAACACCCTGATGGTTTGCACCCATGCAGTAATAATCGAGTTTTTGCGGACTGATTTCTTTGATAAGTATTCCTCTTGACGAACATTTTGCTATTATCTCCGAAATGCTTCCGCCCGATACACCGTGCGCTACTAAAAGACGGTCAATTTCCTTGCCCGAGCGCAATGCTTCAAGTACGGGATTTCTTCCGCAAATAACGTTATTTTGTTTATTTTCCTGATTATCCATTTTAAAGTCCTCAAAACATAAGCATAAAAATACATAGTAATTATAACATACATATTATTAAAAATAAAGGGGAAAATAATAAAAAATTTTAAGGAAGTTATGTTTATGAAAATAGAGAAAATTGAAGGATTTGAACTGCTTGACTCGAGGTCAAATCCAACCGTTGCGGCAAAAGTCACTTTAAAAGACGGCAGCATGGGATTTGCAATGTCACCTTCGGGCGCATCTACCGGCTCGTTTGAAGCATACGAACTGCGCGATAACGACAAAAAGCGGTATTGCGGTAAAGGTACTCTTATGGCGGCGGCAAATATATCGGGTGAAATTGCGGCGGAACTTGAGGGCGAATACATTTTTGACCAAAGAAGAATAGATAAAAAACTTATTGAACTTGACGGTACCGAAAACAAATCACGTCTCGGTGCAAACGCGATACTTGCCGTTTCTCTTGCAACTGCAAAGGCGGCGGCAAATTCGCTTAATATACCTTTATACAGATATATTGGCGGTATACATTCAAATTATATGCCGCGACCTATGATGAATATTTTAAACGGCGGAGCTCATGCGGCAAATAATATTGATATACAGGAATTTATGATAGTCCCCACAGTAAACGTTACTTTCAGTGAAAAGGTAAGAATATGCAGTGAGATTTATCACGCATTGGGTAAGATTTTGAAAGAAAAAAATCTGCTTTGCGGGGTTGGAGACGAGGGCGGCTATGCACCGATGCTTGAATCAGACGAACACGCCATAGAACTCATAACAACCGCGATAGATAAAGCGGGTTACGATACGGGTAAAGTAAAAATTGCGCTTGATATAGCATCAAGCGAGTGGTACGAAAAAGGCACATATCATTTGCCGAAACGTAATGTTAAAATGTCTGCCGAAGAACTTATGTGTTACTATGAGGAACTTATTGCCAAATATCCCATAATTTCACTTGAAGACGCACTTGCCGAAGATGATTTTGAAAATTGGAAAAAACTTACCGCGCGTATGGGTAACAAACTTCAGCTTGTAGGCGACGATTTATTTGTAACAAATATTAAACGTCTTGAAAAGGGTATCGACTATAAGGCAGGTAATGCCATACTCGTAAAACCGAATCAAATAGGCACGCTTACGGAAACGGTTGATGTTGTACTGAAGGCAAAACAAAATTCTTATGCAACAATTCTTTCTCACCGTTCGGGCGAAACGGAAGATACAACGATAGCGGATATAGCGGTGGGACTTAATGCAATGCAGATAAAAACCGGTGCGCCCTGCCGTACAGACCGAGTTGCAAAATATAACCGACTTATGATGATAGAGCGGCAACTGGGGTATTGACATTTTCACGGTAATATATTAAAATAGGAAAGCAGTAGGGACTGTATTTGCTTTTTGCAAATTGCAGTCCCTTGATTTTTGGAGGTCTGTTTTAAAATGTTACAATCAAATAGTTACGATACCGTGATAATAGGTGGCGGAATAGGCGGTCTTATGGCGGCATATCGGCTTAAAAAGAACGATAAAAATATAAAAATAGCAGTTACCGAAAGAGGTAATATGCTCGAAAAGAGAAAATGCCCCGCAGGTAAAAACAATACTTGTGTTCACTGCGGTATATGCAGTATCACGAGCGGATTTGCGGGTGCGGGTGCTTTTTCGGACGGTAAGTTTAATCTCGGCACGTCTTACGGCGGAACACTCGGCGAAGAACTCGGTGACGATATTGCAAACCTTTACATAAACGAAGTTGATAAGGTGCTTAACGAGTATTGTACTTCAGGCATACCTACCGTTTATAAATCCAATGACGAACTCAAACTTAAATGTATACAGAATAATCTCCGTTTGCTTGATATGAATGTAAAGCATTTAGGTACCGATAACAATTATCTTACCATGCAAAACCTTATTAACGATATTAAGAATAACGGTACGGATTTGTTTGCTTTTTACGATTGCAAGTCGGTCATCAAAGACGGTGACCGCTATAAACTCTCCTATGAAAACGGTGAGTTACTGTATGCGAAAAACGTTATCATAGCAACGGGCAGAGGCGGGGCTAATTTCGTAGCCGATTTTTGTAAGACAAACGGTGTTAAAACCCGTTCAAATCACGTTGATATAGGCGTAAGGGTAGAGATGAAAGATATTATATGGCGCGAATTTTCTTCAAAGATTTATGAGCCGAAGATACTCTACAAGACCAAAACCTTTGAGGATAGATGCCGTATGTTCTGCTTTAATCAGGGCGGACTTGTATCTGCGGAAAACAATCACGGCATTATCACCGCAAACGGTCACTCTTTCGCGCAAAAGGAGAAAAAGACCGATAACTGCAACTTTGCAATTCTTTCAAGTATTAAGTTTACCGAGCCGTTTAATCAACCTACGGAATATGCGGAAAATATATCGCGTCTTGCAAATATGATAGGTAACGGCAATGTTCTTGTTCAGCGCTTCGGTGACCTTATAAGAGGCAGAAGAACCAACCACCACAGTCTTTCACAAAATACGGTTGTGCCAACTCTGAAGGCAACAGCGGGCGAAATATCACCCGCTTTGCCGCACCGAATACTCACAAATATTATAGAAACCATTTATGCACTTGATAAGGTTGCACCGGGCACCGCCAATGACGATACTTTGCTTTACGGATGCGAAAGCAAATACTATTCAATACGTCCCGAATTTATGAACAGCAACTTTGAACTTACGGACGGTGTGTATATAATAGGTGACGGTTCGGGTATCTGCCGCGGACTTTCGCAGTCGGGTGCTATGGGTATATATGTAGCGGATGCTATTACCGGAAATATCAAAATGTAGTGGTTTTGCCCTCGATTTTCGAGGGCTCTTTTGTTGTTTTTACACAAAACTTTGTGACATTTTTCGACCTAAACTGTAATAATATTAAAACTTGCCGAATTTGGTTGACAAGATTTTCCCGTTATGGTATGATGTCAGTGTCAAAT
Organism: Clostridia bacterium; assembly: GCA_024404125.1. Taxonomy (GTDB): domain Bacteria; phylum Bacillota; class Clostridia; order Oscillospirales; family Acutalibacteraceae; genus UBA737. The sequence continues at coordinate 428 of JAKSQL010000061.1, read as the reverse complement.
GAATAACGTTTACCGATATATGTTTGGATGGATGGCCCAAACGTCTCTACCGCAGCGCCTCAGCAGCGACTATTGGTAAGTATATGCAAGCAAGCCGTACAGTATTGCTTTGCTTTGCATTTTATTGGTAAACAGACTTTTTATTTTAAGTCTGTTTTTTTGTTTTTAATTTGAGAGGAGTTGACTTGATGAAATTGCTTGAAGATAAAATCGTGGAAAACGGAACGGTTTTAGACGGCAATATACTCATAGTCGGCTCTTTTTTAAATCAGCAGATAGATACCTCGCTTTTAAAAGACATGGGCAGGGAAATTGCCCGTATTTATGCCGATGAGAAAATCACTAAAGTTTTAACGGTTGAGGCGTCGGGTATTGCGCTTGCCGCGGCGGCGGGTATGGAACTTAACGTTCCTATGGTATTTGCAAAG
>JAKSQL010000060.1 GCA_024404125.1 Clostridia bacterium | reverse complement strand
TATCATTTTAAACCCGTGTTCAAAAGCACTTTTTTTTTTTTTTTTTTCACGTATATCTATTATTCCCGATACTATTAAAATGCCGTTTTCTTTCATATATTTTTTAACATCGTCAAAAAGCCGTATTACAACGTCCGCCACGATATTTGCGCAAACTATATCGTACTCACCGCTTACATTTTCTGCAAGGTCACCCACAAAAAACTTTGCCTTATTATGAACACCGTTTTGCTTTGCGTTTTTATTGGCGGTTGCAACCGAAAGTTCGTCTATATCAACACCGACAGCACTTTTTGCACCCAACAAAAGCGCCGCTACCGCAAGTATTCCGCTACCCGTACCGATATCCAAAAGTTCTGTGTTTTCGTTTACACAGTCCTCCAAAATTTCAAGACAAAGCGAGGTTGTTGCATGTGTACCCGTACCGAAAGCGGCACCGGGGTCAAGGTTTAAAACCGTTCTGTTATCCTTGTTTTTGTATTTTTCCCAAGAGGGACAAATAACAAGTTTTTTACCGATTTCAAGCGATTTAAAATACTTTTTCCAATTTTCGTTCCAATCGGTATCGTCTACCGTTTCGCTCATTATATTAAAATTAATACCGGCGGCTGTCATACGGTCTTTTAAGAAAAGCACCGCACCTATCGCATCTTCCTCTTTCGGTATATAAATATGGATAATCGCCTTTGTTCTGTCCTTATTTATAAGTTCCTCATCAATAAGGTCTATATGAGCGATATCAAGTGCATCCTGTTCAAGATTTGAATAGTCCTCAATATATATGCCGTACGGTACGGTCATATTTGCTATTGCCGCCGCCTCTTCGGAAAGTTTGCTCGGCACTTCGGCTTTTATTTCAGTCCAATCCATAACTACTCCTTAAACCCTTTTAAAATGCTTTCCTTGGTTTCGGCGATACTGCCTTGACGTATACCGTCTCTACCGCCGCCTCTTATATTCAGTGTTCGCTTTAATTCATCAAAAAAGACACTCAATTCCGGCTCTTCACCGCAAATTGCAAAAGCATATACGTCCTGCTTTTTTGCAAAGGCGGCACGTATGCCACCGTAGGTTTTATGTAAACCGTCTGCAAGTGCCTGCAACTGCTTTATATCAAGCATATCGCAAAATACCGCTTTATCGTTACTGTCAGTTTCTTTTACTATGAAATCCACAAGTTCTGACTTTAATGCAGCATTTTCCGCCGATAGATTATCGCATTTTAAATTAAGTGTTTCCACCGCACTTAAAGTCTCATTCTGTTTTGCGGAAAGCAGACACGATATGCCGTAAATACTCTCATATTTTTGGCGGTAATCGTTTAGCGCAAAGTTGCCGCATTTCATAAATATACGGGTGCCGCCGCGCATTTTTTGAGTGTCAAGCAGTTTTATCACTCCGATTTCGCAGGCGCTGTTTACGTGAGGCGCACAGCAAGCGCATATATCGGTATTCTCTATCTCAACTATTCTTATATCGCCCTCAAGTTCTTTTTTACTGCGATACTCAAGTTTTGAAAGTTCCTCTTTTGTAGGATAATATGCTTTGAATTTTACGTTTTGCCATATTTTCTCGTTTGCGATATATTCGATTTCATCAAGCTGATTACGGTCTAATATGCCGTTAAAATCGAGCGTTACAAAGTCATCTCCCAAATGAAATCCCACGTTTTCAAAGCCGTACAGTTTGTTTACTATTCCCGAAACAATATGCTCGCCCGAATGGTTCTGCATAAAGTAAAATCTGCGGTTTTTATCAAGTGAGCAGTTTACGGTTTTTCCTGCCGCAATAAAAGTATCGGCATAGTGATAAATGATGCCGTCTTTAATCTTTACATCAAAGACACTTACATTATCAATTGTTCCTCTGTCGCTTGACTGACCGCCTCCCTCGGGAAAAAATGCGGTCTTATCAAGTGTTATTTTATATCCCTTATCACATTTTTCGCACTCGGTAACAACTGCGGAAAACTCGAAAAGATGGGAATTTTCATCGTAAAGTTTTACGGTTTTCATTTGTTTTTCTCCACTATTTTTCTTGCCACTTTATATATATCGCCTGCACCCATAGTGATAATTATGTCACCGCTTTGAGCCGCATTTAACATTCTTTGCGCTAAAATATCATAATCCTCTATTACCTCGGCACCATCTATTCCCTTTGCAATATCAAAAGAGGATACGTTGTAAATATTTGTTTCTCTTGATGCCACAATAGGTGTTAAAAAGACCTTGTCGGCAATAGAGAGTGACTCTATCATACCGTCCTTCAAATTGTTAACGCGGGAATAGGTATAAGGTTGAAATACAACTATTACCCTTTTATAATCAAGCGATTTTGCGGCATTTAAAGTAGCGGCTATCTCGGTAGGGTGATGAGCATAATCATCAGCAACGGTAATGCCGTTTACTTCGCCTATAAACTCAAAGCGCCTGCCTGCCCCGCTGAATTTTTCAAGTGAATTTGCTATATCGCACGGATTAACACCCATTTCAAAGCATACCGCGAAACTTACAAGACCGTTTAAAATATTGTGTCTGCCCGGTACCGACATACAAAGTTTACCTAATGTTTTGCCCTGCTTTACAACGTCAAAACAATACCCGCGCTTACCTGCCGTAATATTTGCGGCATAGTAATCGTTGGTGCTTTCAAATCCGTAGGTGACTTTTTTTATGCCAGTTTGCGACAAGACGTGTCTTACCCTACTGTCGTCCCCGTTCGCATAACAGATTTTTGACATTGATATAAACTTTAAAAACGACTTTTCAAGATTTTCCATTGTACCGAAATAATCAAGGTGGTCGTTATCAATGTTAAGAAGTACCGATATATCGGGTGAGAACTGCAAAAAGCTATCTACAAACTCACAGGATTCGCAAACAAAGTTTTGAGAATTGCCTACAACACAGAATGAATCCGCTATCGGCAGTTTGCCCCCGATAACCGCAGTAGGTTGCATCTTGTTAAGTAGCAAGATTTGTGTTATCATAGAGGTAACGGTAGTTTTACCGTGGGTACCGCACACACCGATTACGTTATCGTATTTGCGGGTGAGCGCACCAAGCAGGTGTGAGCGTTCCATTGTGGGAATGTTGAGTTCTTTTGCGGCTATGCGCTCGGGGTTGTTTTCAGGCACCGCGGCGGAATATACCACGAGTTGCGCTCCCGTTACGTTCTCTTTTGACTGACCGCAATACACTTTTATACCAAGTGTTTCAAGCCGTCTTGTAAGTTCTGTAACGTTTTTATCAGAGCCGGATACGGTATACCCTTTGGCATTTAAAATCTCGGCAAGCGGATACATACCGCTGCCGCCTATTCCGACCATATGAATATGTTTGATTTTATCGAGGATTTTATCCTCTTCCCTTAACGTTTTCAAGGCGTACACTCCCGAAAAAGAAAAATTTACCTATATAGGTTATTATATAACAAATTAAACTAAAAATAAACCTTTTTATTATAAAGTGGGTGAAAAAATGGAACTTATTTTACCAAAGTATGTAAACTGTGTTATTTTATCCCTTGAAAGCGCGGGGTTTGAGGCGTATGCCGTAGGCGGATGCGTACGTGATATGCTTATGGGCATAGTACCGAAAGACTATGACATTACAACGAACGCGACACCAAAGCAAATTAAGAGTATTTTTAAAAATACCGCAGATACGGGAATAAAGCACGGTACGGTTACGGTAATATCCTGCGGTGTTCCGATTGAGGTTACAACCTACCGCACTGAATACGGTTACAGTGATAATCGCCGGCCCGACAAAGTGGAGTTTGTAAGTAATATCAAAGAAGACTTATCAAGACGCGATTTTACGGTAAATGCCATTTGCTATAATCAAAACAATGGCATTGTTGATTTGTTTTCGGGGCAAGCGGATATAAATGCCAAAATACTTAAAGCCGTAGGCGATGCCGACACCCGCTTTAAAGAAGACGCATTACGAATACTGCGACTTATAAGATTTAAAAGTGTTCTTGACTTTGATATAGAAGAAAACACCCTTAATGCCGCAAAACATAACGCGCATTTGCTTTCCTATGTGAGCAGTGAAAGAATTTACGGTGAACTTAAAAAAGCCGTAGAGGGTATAAATCCTGCGGCATTGGAAATTCTGATTAAGTGTGGCGGACTTGAAAGTATAGGGATTAAAGACTGTAAAGGTCTTAAAAAACTTACACTTTTAAAAAGCAAAGAGTTAAAATTTTACGCATTTTTAAAACAGTGCGAGTGCGATATAAATGCGGTGCTTGACAGCTTAAAAGCCGAAAACAAAACAAAAACATATATAAATGCACTTGAAGAACTAAACAAAAATGCAACTTACGAAAGCAGGTATGAAATCAAGCGGTTATTAAACCGGTATGACATTAAACCCGTTACCGATTATTTAGAATATATATCCGTATCCTCTGCTGCTGATACAAAAGTCGCTCTAAGCGAAATACGCGACATACTTAACCTTAACGAACCGTATAAAATAAGTCACCTTAAAATTGACGGCAACGACCTTAAAACTCTCGGTATAACCGGCAAAGATACGGGCGACACCCTTGAATTTTTACTTGAAAAGGTAACGGATAATCCGTCACTTAACCAAAAAGAAAAACTGTTTGATATTTTAAATACAAAACGGTAACTAAAATATATAAAGCGCCATAGAATGTATTGAATTACATTTTCGGCGCTTTATTTTTTATACTGTGATGTGATATTTATGAAAATTACTCTTTTAGGCGGAGATATGCGTATGCGCTATGCAGACGAATATCTGAAAGCAAACGGTTACGAAACCGACAGTATCGGACTTTACAAGCACGACAGCGGCAACCTTTTAAGCAGTGACGTAATACTTTTACCCGTTCCCGCAACAAAGGACGGTAAAACTGTCTACTGTCCGTTAACAGATCAAAATATATCGCTTGATATTCTAAAAGACATACCCGATAACAAACTTATATTAAGCGGCAATTTACCTCTTGAAAATAAAAACTCCGTTTGCTATGCCGAGTATGACGATTTTGCGGTTAAAAACGCGGTGCTCACAGCCGAGGGTGCCATTGCCTACGCAATACAAAGCACCGACTTTGCGCTTTGTGATGCAAACGTTCTTATAACGGGGTTCGGCAGGGTTTCAAAAACACTCCTTACCCGCATAACACCCTTATGCAAAAACGTTACCGTAAGTGCAAGAAAAGATGCGGATTTTGCATATATATCCTCACTTAACGTAAAGCACGTAAATACGTACGAAATAAAAAACAGTACCGAAAAATATGATGTTATCTTTAACAGTATAGATGCGCCTATACTAAACGGGTGCGAAGAAATGCTTAAAGGCACGGTTATAATAGACCTGTCAACAAAAGGTTGCATTGAAAAAACTTATGCCGAAAGTATAGGCGCCGTTTACTTTAAACTGCCGGGGCTCCCCGGTAAAACCGCACCTAAAACGGCGGGAAAGATAATATCCGATACCGTAATCCGACTAATTACCGCAAGGAGATAAAAGTTTATGCAACGTCTTACTGTTGGATATGCGTTTTGCGGTTCTTTTTGTACCATAAAGAAATCACTTGAAGCGTTAAGAGAACTTGCAAAACTTGATATAAACATAAAACCGATTATGTCGCAAATAGTGTACGATACCGATACGCGCTTTATGAAAGCGGAGGATTTAAAACGCGAGGTAAGAGAAATTTGCGGCGATGAAATAATACACGATATCCCCTCCGCCGAGCCGATAGGGCCTAAAAATCTGCTTGATATAATAATCGTTTCGCCCTGTACGGGTAATACCGCCGCAAAAATAGCGCTCGGAATAACCGATACGCCGGTAACTATGGCGGTTAAAGCACACCTTAGGAATAACAAGCCCGTAGTTCTCGCTATTGCTACTAACGATGCATTAGGGGCAAGCGCAAAAAATATCGGGCTTTTGCAGAACACCAAAAATATATACTTTGTTCCTTACCGTCAAGATGACCCTATTTCCAAAAACAACTCACTTGTATGTGACTTTTCAAAGATACCCGATACCATGAACGAGG
>JAKSQL010000006.1 GCA_024404125.1 Clostridia bacterium | reverse complement strand
TTAATATATTGGTTTTTTTCTTTCCTATTTGCGCGCAACTTCGCGAAATGTGTCTCTCCATTCTATTTCTCCATATACTTTATAAGTTTGTGGATTTTTTCTTCAAAGTTAACACCGTATTTCATATACGGATAGTTTTCTTTAGTGTTCTTTATGCAAAGAGCGGTAAAGTTTGCCGCAACGGTGGCGGCAGATAAAAGGTCTTTGCCTTTAAGCAAGGCGCTTGTAAGTGTGCTTGAAAATACATCGCCTGTACCGTGATAGAGCGCATCAACCCTCTTTGTGAAAACGTATTCCGTCTCGCCATTTTCATAGCAGGCGGCACCTATTTCGCCCTCTTTGAAACTTACCCCCGTTAAAACAATTTTACCGTTTGTAATTTCGCAAAGTTTTGAAATCATAGTGTTAATGTACTCTTTATCGTATGGCGGTTGTTTATAGCAAAGCCCCGTCATCAAAGCTGCTTCGGTTATATTGGGTGTGATTATATCGGCAATTTTGCAAAGTTTTTTCATATCGCTTGGGAAATCTTCCGGAAATCCGCCGTAGAGTTTTCCGTTATCTGCCATAACTGGGTCTACAATAATAATTGTATCGTTGTTTTTGATATACTCTATCGCTTCGCAAACAATACCTATTTGTTCCTTTGAGCCCAAATATCCGGTATAAACGGCATCAACAGTAATGCCTTCTTTTTTCCAATGTTTTGCAATAGGCAAAATATCGTCGGTAAGGTCGCGGAATGTATAACCTGAAAATCCGCCTGTATGGGTTGATAATACTGCCGTAGGTATAACCGCGGTTTCAATACCCGTAGCGGAAATAAGCGGCAACGCTACCGTAAGTGAACATTTGCCGAAACACGAAATATCGTGTATGGCGGCTACTCTTTTTTGTGTCATAAACTGAAATTACCTTGCTTTCTTTTTTATCTTTTTAGGGCAAAATCCGTTAAGCGGACATTTATCGCAAAACGCTACCCTTGCGGTGCAAATTTCTCTGCCGAACATAACACTGCGGTGACAAAAATCGCTTGACTGCTCTGCCGGTAAAAGTTTTCTCATTTCTTTTTCCACTTTAGCGGGGTCTGTTGTGTTTACAAGACCTAAACGGTTGCAAAGACGTATAAAATGCGTATCACATACAACTGCCGGCTTTTTGTATATATCTCCGCAAATTAAGTTCGCGGTTTTTCTGCCTACACCCGAAAGGGTGGTAAGTTGCTCTATTGTGTCGGGCACCTTACCGCCAAAATCGTTTGCTATGCTTTTTGCTATGCTTATAAGGTCTTTGGCTTTCGTCTTATAAAGCCCGCAGGTTTTAATAAGTTCTTCAACCTCGCTTAAAGGAGCATTTGCCATACTGTAAGCATCGGGAAAGCGTTCAAACAGTTTAGGTGTTACTTTATTTACGCGAGCGTCCGTACATTGCGCCGATAAACGTGTTGCGATAAGAAGTTTAAAAGCATCGGTATAGTCAAGCGAACATACGGCTTTAGGATAAAGTTCCTTAAGCGCGTTTACGGCATTGAGTGTTGTCTCTTTTTTGCCCATATTAAACCTCTAAATACATATCGCCGCGTTTTATAAAGCCGAGTTTTCTCATACCCTCTGAAATTGCAAGCGATATAATAGCAGGCAGAACAAAATGCATAAGCACTATTTCTATTATCGCCAAAGTAGGCGAAATAGCGGTTATGTTTTCGGTAACGGTCGGATTTACCATTTCGGCAAAAGCGGAGAACTGACCTACAAGTCCCGCAGAGCCCATGCCCGACCCTACCGGTGTGTTTATCATTTTAACCACCGCTGCGGAAACAGGACCTAAAATTGCGCTCGAAATAATCGGCGGCAACCATATAAGCGGATGCTTTACAATATTAGGCATTTGTATCATCGACGTGCCGATACCCTGCGCTATTAGTCCGCCGGTTTTGTTTTCTCTGTAACTTATTACCGCAAAGCCGACCATATTGCAACAGCAGCCAACCGTTGCCGCACCGGCGGCAAGTCCCGAAAGTCCCATTGATATGCCTATCGCGGCGGAAGATATAGGCAAAGTAAGCAACATACCCATAATAACCGATACCGCCATACCACCTAAAATCGGGGACTTATCAACGTTTATGTTTACCAGGTTTCCAAGCCATAGCATTGCTTTTGATATGTAAGGACCTACAAAGAAACCTGCAACGCAACCCGCAAGTATGCAGCAAAGGGGAGTAAGTATGATTTCAAGTTTTGTCTTGCCCGAAATAAAGTAACCTATTTCTATTGCCACGTAAGCGGCAATAAACGCGCCGAGCGGCTCACCCGGTGCACCTATCTTAAACGTTTCGAGTGAGAAGTTCGGGAAAGCGCCCACCATACCGCAAACCGCGGCGGAAACGGTAGTAAGAGGTGAAGCCGAAAGTTTGCAGGCAACACCTATACCTATTCCGGCCCCCGTAATTGTTTTTGCAACGTTACCGATGGCAACAAGATACGTACCTACGGTGTTATTGCCTATAAGCGCACCTACCTGCGCTATAATCGTTCCGATAATAAGTGTCGCAAACAATCCGTAAGCCATACCGGTAAGACCGTCAATAAAAAGCCGGTTAAGGTACTTCTTAATTGCATTCATACTGTATGCCCCCTAAAATATCTTTTAAAACTTATTATAACCCAAAATACATATTATTACAACAAAAAATTGAGTTGTAATGTGCAGAAAATTATGATAATATATCTATGGTGATTTTATGACGGAAGTTTATATTGTAAGACATTGTGAAGCGCAGGGCAACGTTAAACGCATATTTCAGGGTGTTACCGACCTTGATATAAGCGAAACGGGTGCAAAACAACTTGAATATTTAGCCGAGCGCTTTAAAAACATAAAGGTAGATAAAATATATGCAAGTCCGCTTAAAAGGGCATTTAAAACGGCTCAGGCAATAGCAAATGTTACGGGCGGTGAAGTCGTAAAGGACGAGCGTTTTACCGAGCTCAACGGCGGTGTATTAGAGGGCAGACTTTTTAAGCAGGTATTTGAAGAGGACCCCGTTCTTGCAGATACTTGGGATAATCACCCGCAGGATTTTGCTCCGCTCGGCGGTGAAAAAATGCGTGATGCTTATGAGCGCATATACGATGCGGTTTTGGATATTGCCAAGAAAAACAAGGGTAAAACAGTAGCGATTGCAAGTCACGGCGGCGCTATAAGATGTTTTGCATGCCGATTGTTATACGGTGATATTACACGCCTTAAAGATACTGCTTGGAGTGATAATACAGGGATTACACTTGTCCGTTTTGACGATGATTTCAATCCGCAACTTATATTTTATAACGATAGTTTCCACGTTCCGAAACAGTATCTTCCGAAGCGCAACCGCTTATCAAGTTTTATAGGTGAGAAATCATGATAGTAATGTCGGTAGACCTAGGCAAAGCGCGAACAGGCATAGCGGCAAGCGATAAAGACGAAAACTTTGCATTCCCTAAAACCGTTATAGCGGAGCATAACACCGAAAAACTTATTGCGAAAATATGTGACTGCGCAAAAGAATACGGTGCCGTTATAATAGTTGTGGGTTTGCCTAAAAATATGGACGGCAGTTTAGGTGAACGCGCAAAAGAGTGCACCGAAATTGCAGGTCAAATCGAGCAAAAATCGGGCATTTCAACTGTTATGTTTGACGAGCGCTGTACCACTGTACTTTCCGCAAGTTACCTTAATATTACAGATACCAAAGGTAAAAAGCGTAAGCAGGTAATTGACGCGGTTGCGGCTACGGTTATACTTGAAGATTATCTTAAATCAAGTAAAAAATAATAAATTTTAATACCTTAACCGATAAAAAATTGTCGATTAAGGTATTGTTTTTTACTCGCTTTACTGATATAATATGTAATTGGTGATTAAACCGAAAGGGGTACATATATGATTATTTCAAAAGAAGTAGAACAGATGTGTCCTGTTGCCAAGGGTCCGCACCACGGTCCCGCTCCCATTCCGGAGGAAGGCAAATGGATACAGGCAAAAGAGATTAAAGATATCTCGGCTTACACTCACGGTGTTGGTTGGTGCGCACCTCAGCAGGGCGCCTGCAAACTTTCTCTTAACGTTAAAAACGGTATAATCGAGGAAGCACTTGTAGAGACCATCGGTTGTTCGGGTATGACTCACTCGGCGGCTATGGCGGCGGAAATTCTCCCCGGCAAGACCGTACTTGAAGCACTTAATACCGACCTTGTTTGCGATGCTATCAACACCGCTATGAGAGAACTCTTTTTGCAGATAGCATACGGCAGAAGCCAGTCCGCTTTTTCTGACGGCGGTCTTGTAATCGGTGCCGGTATGGAAGATTTGGGTAAAGGCGCTCGTTCAATGGTAGGTACTATGTACGGCACCAAAGAAAAGGGCGTAAGATATCTTGAAATGACCGAGGGCTATTGCACTAAAATGGCGCTTGATGAAAACAACGAAGTTATCGGTTACGAGTTTGTTTCGTTAGGCAAGATGACCGATTTCATCAAAAAGGGTATGGAACCCAACGAAGCATACGAGAAATCTATCGGTCATTACGGCAGATTTAATAAAGAAGACGGCGCGGTTAAGTATATCGACCCGCGTAAAGAATAAGGAGGTACGTTACTATGGCACAGTTTGAAGGTTATGAGAGACGCGAAAGTAAAATTTTAGCCGCTCTTAAAAATTACGGTATCTCCTCAATAGACGAGTGCAAGGATATCTGTGATAAATACGGTATTGACCCGTATACAATAGTTCAGGAAACTCAACCGATATGCTTTGAGAATGCCAAATGGGCTTACACCGTAGGTTCTGCTATTGCTCTTAAAGAAGCAGAGCGCACCGGCGATAAATCGGCGGCTACGGCGGCGGCAAATATCGGTGTCGGATTACAGTCGTTTTGTATTCCGGGCTCGGTAGCGGAAAACCGTAAGGTTGGTCTTGGCCACGGAAATCTCGGCAAAATGCTTCTTTCCGAAGAAACCGAATGCTTCTGCTTTCTTGCAGGTCACGAGTCTTTTGCGGCGGCAGAGGGCGCAATAAAAATTGCTCTTAACGCAAATAAAGTACGTAAAGCACCTTTAAGAGTTATTCTTAACGGTCTTGGCAAAGATGCCGCGTACATAATTTCGAGAATAAACGGTTTTACCTATGTTGAAACCGAGTTTGACCCCTATAAAGAAGAGGTTAAGGTAGTAAGCGAAAAGCCGTTCTCAAAGGGTGCCCGTGCGGACGTTAAGTGCTACGGCGCCGATAACGTACCCGAGGGCGTTGCAATAATGCGGCTTGAAAAGGTAGGCGTTTCCATTACCGGTAACTCTACTAACCCCACCCGTTTCCAGCACCCCGTTGCAGGCACCTATAAAAAATGGTGCATCGAAAACGGCGAAAACTATTTCTCGGTAGCATCCGGCGGCGGTACGGGAAGAACACTCCACCCCGATAATATGGGCGCAGGTCCTTCTTCTTACGGTATGACCGATACTATGGGCCGTATGCATTCCGATGCTCAGTTTGCCGGTTCCTCATCCGTTCCGGCACACGTAGAGATGATGGGACTTATCGGCGCGGGCAACAACCCGATGGTCGGTATGACCGTTGCCTGTGCGGTAGCCGTTCAAGAAGCGCTTAATAAATAATTGTATGAAACAAAAAGTCCCGAAGCGGAATTCTCCGTTTCGGGACTTTTTTATCTCTGATGATTAGCGGTAAATTTAATAACAATAAAACTCGGGAGCGCAATCTTTGCACTCCCGAGTTGTTTTTAAAAGGATAACGGCATTCATTTTTGTTACGCGTTTACGGTATCGGCTGACTGTTCAACTTCTTTTCTTACCTTGCCTGCGGCGGTTAAAACAAATTGGAACATAACGGCGATTACGGCCAAAAATATTGCTGATGCAAAAAGCAATGGTTTATATGTGCCGTAACGGTCAAATACCGCGTTTGAAAGCGGCGCGCCTACGGCATAACCTGCGGTATTTATCGAAACAAAAATTCCCAACATTTTTGCAAATGAAATTTCGCCGTAAAGGTCACTCGCGATGAGCGGCAACATAATGGTTTCAAGCGGTAATGAAAATGAAGATGCAACACCGTATATCATAGCACATACCGTACCCGAGGCAGTAGGGGCAGTAAGCCCTAAAGGTATGAACGCGAGGATACCGAAAAAGTTGCAGGAAAGCATTGTAATGCGAAGTCCCAACTTATCGTAACTTATACCCGTAAGGAATTTTGCGGCGGTTAAAGCAAGTGAGTGAACACTTAACACTGTTGCTACGTATCCAACGTCAAGACCTGCATCTTTCATATGGGTGCCCGCCACACCGTTTACACCCTGCAAGCACATTCCCGTAAGGAATATGCAAACACTCGAAATATAAAAATACGGTTTTCTAATTGCTTGCGAAAAGGTTATACCGCACCAAGTGTTACCACGAGGTTTTTTCTTTTTCGGTATATCGGTATCGTCCGAAGCGGTGGGACTGTCTTTAAAAAAGACAATTGTAAGCACCGCAACCGCTGCGAGAAATAAGGCAACTAAACGGTATGCATCACGGTATCCGAAAAGGGTGCCTTTTTGGTATATGATGGGGGTTACTATCTGTGCGGCAACCGCACCACCTAGACCGTTCGCTGACAAAATTATACCCATTACCGTGCCTTTGTTTTCCTTGCACCAACGGTTTGCTATGTAACCTACTACGGTAGTACCCGTCCAAGCAAAACCTATGCCCAAAAATACACCGCCGAGATAGAAAACGAAAATATTTGTGGCGTACGCGTATATAAGTACCGCTGTAATAAGAGAAAGAAGACCTGCCACAATAAGTTTTTTGGAGCCGAATTTTTTAATAAGTGCGCCGAAAAAGAAATTTACAACTGAGGTGGTAATAAAACGGCAACTGTCGTTTATTGAAAATAAACTTCGTTTTATACCGAGCGCTTCGGTTATTGCGCCTAAATATAAACTTTTGTTACTGCTTACGAAACCGAGCGCCGTAAATTCAAGCAAAAAGCAGATTGCCACAATTACGTAGCGGTAGTCAAGTTTAAGTTTTCCGATTTTTTTCATAATACATTGCTTCCTTTAATATTGAATTTTTATTAAAAAATAAAATTACTTTTCCATATAGAATACATCAATAAGGGCTTTTGTAATACTTTCACTGTCGGGTGTAAACTCAATCCATTTTTCGCCCTTTGCTATAGTGCCGTCTATCAACTTATAGTCAAAACTGCTGCCTATGTTTCTTGTAAGCACATTGGTGGCAAGATAGGCTATCTATGAAAAGGAAAGGTCGGTGGACATATACGGTTTCATAGCATTATAGTAGGTTGTGAGTTTTGAAAAATCGTCCATAATCTGATTGCCTACTTCACTTGCGAAAGCGGACAAGAACTGCTGTTGACGCGCCATACGGCGATTGTTTGCCTGCTCATCGTCACCGCGCATTTGTATATAGTCAACCGCGCTTTGCCCTTTAAGCATAAGCGTTTCCCCAACGGGACGTATTTTGCCGTTTATTTTAAGTTCTTCAAGGCAGTCAAGTGTTACGCCGCCCATTTTAACCGTCATTCTGCTTACACCCATTAAATCTATCGTAACGTAAGACGAAATGTTTATATCAAATAGCGCACGTCTTACCGATTTAAGCACGTTCTTACTTGACTGCTCGGCAGTATTGCCGTATGCGTAGGCAAGGCAAAGTTGCTCTTTCTTTATACCCGCGTACTGACCGCCGTTATCGTAAAGGTCAACGTCAACCATTGTTTCTCTTGAAATCGGAATAAGTTTAACGGTCTTGTTTAAAGTATCTATTGCCATAACGAACAGACTGTCCGCCTGACCGTTCATACCGTAACCGAAATTACTGTTTATATTTTGTTTATCAACACCGATAAACAAAATGCTTACTATGTTTTTGTTGAGCGAGTATATTTTTCCGCCGTACTCAATATCGTCATCGTTTAGCACTACGGTATCGGTTTTAATGTTTCCGTCATTCTTATGGAACTGCGATTTTCCGCGGTAATACATAAAGGCGAATGTACCTGCTAAAAGCAAAAGGATTGCAAGAATAACCGATATAACGATTATTAAAGTTCTTTTGGTTTTCTTCCTCATCAAATTCCTCCTTGACGGAAGTAACTTAAAGTATTATAAGTAATTATAGTTACTCCGTGTTTATAAGTCAAATCAAAAAGCAAAAAAATAATATCAAAAATGTGGAAATTATTTTTAATATGTAGTATAATTACCGTGAGCAGTTTTTTAAAAGGAGTGCTTTAATTGAAAATAATAGTTGTAGGATGCGGAAAGGTAGGCACCGCTATAGTTTCAAGTCTTGTAGGGGAAGGACACGATGTTGTAGTTGTGGATAACAGCCCTCAGGCGATTACCGAAATAAGAGATGTTTATGACATTATGTGTATCTGCGGTAACGGTGCTAACTTTGATACTCTCGTTGAAGCGGGGGCGGACAGTGCCGATATGTTCGTATCGGTAACAGGGTCGGACGAACTTAATATGCTCAGTTGCATTATTGCAAGGCGTATGGGTATAGAGCATACCGTATGCAGAGTGAGAAATCCCGAATATAACGATAAAAGTCTTAACTTTTTCCGTCAGCAAATTGACCTGTCACTTACAATAAACCCCGAATTTTTAACGGCGCAGGAAATTTTCAACATTCTCAAACTTCCCGCAGCGGTAAATATAGAAACCTTTTCAAGAGGCGCTTTTGAACTTGTGGAGTTAATACTCAAGCAGGACACTCAGATAGTCGGTATGTCCCTTGCACAAATAAAGAAACAGGTTGCGCAGAGTTTTCTTGTTTGCGTAGTTCAGCGCGGTGACGAGGTGATTATTCCTGACGGTAAATTTGTGCTTGAAGCGGGTGACCGTATAGGTATTACCGCTCCTAAATCCGAGTTCCAAAGTTTGCTTAAAAAGATGGGAATAGTTCAAAAGCATACGAGAAACGTAATGATTTTGGGCGCAAGCACTACCGCATTTTATCTTGCAAAAATGCTTATAGCAGGCGGAAACGGTGTAAAAATAATCGATAAAAACCGCGAAACCTGCTTAAAAGTTGCCGATTTGCTGCCTCAGGCAACCGTAATAAATTCGGACGGTTCTTATCAGGAGGTATTGCTTGAAGAGGGACTGTCCTCTACCGATGCATTTCTTTCTCTTACGGGACTTGACGAGCAAAACATTATAATCTCCTGCTATGCATCGTCACAAAACGTGCCTAAAGTAATAGCAAAGGTAAACAGAGCCGAACTTACCGTTATGGCGGAAAAGTTAGGTCTTGACTGTGTGGTATCGCCCAAAAACACCGTGTCGGACGTTATTTCGAGATACGCCCGCGCGCTTCAGAATTCAATGGGCAGTAATGTTGAAACACTTTATAAACTTATGGACGGTAAGGCAGAGGCGCTTGAATTTAACGTTCAGTCCGATTTTAAATATCAGCATATACTGCTTAAAGATTTGGAACTACGTCCCAATATTCTGATTGCGGGAATAATCCGTAAGCGCAAGCCGATTATACCTAAAGGCGATGATGAGATTTTGGCAGGCGATAAAGTAATAGTTATAGCGGCGGGACAAAGTCTTAACGATTTATCGGATATTATGAGGTAACATTCATGAATTTTAAGATGGTTTTCAATACTATTGGCAAGGTTTGCAACATAGAAGCAATACTTATGATTTTGCCTGTAATAACCTGCCTTATATACCGCGAGTGGAGTTCGCTTTTTGCTTTTTTGATAACTATGGCGATACTCCTTGCATTAGGTACATTCTTAACGTTGTGTTTAAGACCTAAAGACCATATCATTTTTGCCAAAGAGGGATTTACCATAGTGGCTCTCGTATGGCTTTTGGTGTCTGCCTTCGGGGCATTGCCGTTCGTTATATCCGGCTTTATACCGAGTTTTGTAGATGCCTTTTTTGAGACGGTAAGCGGATTTACAACTACGGGAGCATCTATTCTTGATGACGTTGAGGCATTAAGCCACGGAATGTTATTCTGGCGCAGTTTCACCCACTTTATCGGCGGTATGGGATTTTTGGTTTTCGTTATGGCGGTAATACCTAACTTGTCTGACCGCTCAATTCATATAATGCGCGCCGAGATGCCGGGACCCGTAGTAGGTAAAATAGTGCCGAAAGCGAAGGATACTGCGAAGATACTTTACCTTATATATATAGTTATGACGGCGCTTGAATTTGTACTGTTGGCGCTCGGCAATATGCCGATTTTTGACAGTATTGTACTTTCTTTCGGAACGGCAGGTACCGGCGGATTCGGAATTAAGGCGGACAGTATTGCTTCTTACAGCCCATACTGTCAGTGGGTAATAGCGGTATTTATGATACTTTTCGGTATAAACTTCAACCTTTATTACCTGTTACTTATCAAGAGATTTAAACCCGTATTCAAAAGTTCCGAACTGCATTGCTATTTTGCGGTAATCGCGGTAGCATCCGCTGCTATTGCAATAAACACCTTTAAAACACTTTCGTTAAGCATACGCGAGTCTGTCTTTCAGGTCGCGTCAATTATCACCACCACCGGTTATTCTACGGTGGACTTTGATAAATGGCCGGTGCTTTCGAAGTCGGTAATTCTTGTTTTAATGATGCTCGGTGCGTGTGCCGGCTCTACCGGTGGCGGACTTAAAGTTTCCCGAGCGGCAATACTTATAAAAACCGCAAGGCGTGAGTTCAAAAAACTCATTCACCCTCACGCAATAAACAATGTGCGGTTTGAGGATAAGACAGTTGAAGAAGAAACCACCGCCGGAATTGCCACCTATTTCGGTCTTTATATGGTATGTATTTTAGCGGTATTTTTACTCATAAGTTTTGAGCCGTTTGATATAGAAACAAATTTAAGCGCGGCAATTTCCTGCTTTAACAACATAGGCCCCGGACTTGCAAAGGTAGGGCCGAGTATGAGTTATTCAGCGTATTCAAACTTTACAAAGTTAGTGCTTTCTGCGGCGATGTTGCTCGGCAGACTCGAAATATATCCGCTAATAATAGCATTTACACCGTCCACGTGGTTAAGAAAGTAGTTAAATACTTGACAAAAGCATAAAAAGGTCTTAAAATAACTTAAGTATATTTAATTTTTGGAGGATAAACAATTATGATTAGTGCCGGCGATTTCAGAAATGGCGTAACCTTTGAGGAGGATGGCCAGGTTCTTCAGGTAGTTGAATTTCAGCACGTTAAACCCGGTAAGGGCGCAGCGTTTGTAAGAACTAAAACAAAAAATGTTATTACAGGTTCGGTTGTTGAAAAATCTTACAACCCCACCGCTAAATTCCCGACTGCCTATATAGAGCGCAAGGATATGGAATATTCTTACAGTGACGGTGACCTGTATTACTTTATGGATCAGGAAACCTATGATATGGTTCCGATAAATGCATCGGAACTCGGTGATAACTTTAAGTTTGTAAAAGAGAATATGGTATGCAAAATTCTTTCTTACAAAGGCAAAGTATTCGGTGTAGAGCCCCCCACATTCGTAGAACTTACCGTTACCAAAACCGAGCCCGGTTTTGCAGGTAACACCGCTACTAACGCTACTAAACCCGCAACTCTTGAAACCGGTTGTGAAATAAGAGTACCGCTCTTTATAAACGAGGGTGAGGTTATTCGTATAGATACCCGCACCGGCGAGTATATGGAAAGAGCATAAGGTGGATAATATGGATATTTGTGAGAAAATCGCTTATATTAAAGGTCTTACCGAAGGTCTTGACCTTGATACCGAAAGTAAAGAAGGCAAAATTTTAGCAGCAGTAATAGATTTGCTCGGCGATATCACCGAAGAAATCTGTGATATTGAGGATGCTTGTGACGATATGTCCGAGCAACTTGACGCGGTTGACGAGGATTTGTCTTCGGTGGAGGAACTCCTTTACGATGACTGTGAAGACGGTTGCGACTGCGACTGCGGTTGTGCCGATGAGGGACTTGACGAGGTAGAGTGCACCGCTTGCCACGATACCGTATATCTTGATGAGGATATGCTTGACGATGAGGGGATTGACTGCCCTAATTGCGGCACCCATCTTGAATTTGATTTTGACTGCGACTGTGACTGTGAAGATTGCTGCGCAGAGGAAGAAGAAAACTGATTTCTTTTTTAAAAACCGCCGCACTATTTTTGAAAAAATAGTGCGGTCTTTTTAACAGAGGTGAGAATTATGCCCAAGACAGAGTTTAAACTTAAATATCAAACGGTGAGTGTAAGTGACAGTGCCATACCGGTTATTATAGTTGCGGCAGGCAATTCCTCGCGTATGGGCGGGATAAACAAGCAACTGCTTAAAATTTGCGGTGTGCCCGTAATAGCGAGAACCTTAAAGGCGTTTGAAAATTCGGAGTATGTTTCAAAAATAATTCTCGTCACGAAAGAAGATATGATACTTGATATGCAAGGTATTGCCGAAAGCTACGGCATTACTAAACTTACCGATATAGTACCCGGCGGTGATACGCGTCAAAAATCCGTACTGTGCGGAATAAAGCGGCTTTCCAAAGAAGAGAAAGCCGTACTTATACACGACGGTGCAAGGCCGTTTGTTTCTCTTGAAATCATTAAAAACTGTGTACTTGCAATGAAAGAGTATGACGGTTGCGTTACCGCAATACCCGCTGTTGATACCGTAAAAAAAGTAAACGGTGACGGTACAGTTGAAAGAACGGTTGACAGGAAATATATATATCTTGCCCAAACACCGCAAGGGGTGAGGGTGGAAAAATATCTTGAAGCACTTTCTTCCAATGAAGAAATTTTTACCGATGATGCTTCTGTGCTTGAAAGTATAGGTGTAAAGGTAAAAACGGTTTTAGGCGACAGTAAAAATATAAAAATCACCTCAAAAAGCGATATAGTTATTGCTGAGGGCATTCTAAAGGGGGAAA
The DNA here is from genome assembly GCA_024404125.1 of Clostridia bacterium. Lineage (GTDB taxonomy): Bacteria > Bacillota > Clostridia > Oscillospirales > Acutalibacteraceae > UBA737. Next base: position 6,019 of record JAKSQL010000006.1, on the reverse strand, counting down.
CTTGAAATGCGAATAGGTCACGGGTATGACGTGCATAGGTTTTGCTTTGACAGAAAACTTATTTTAGGCGGTGTAGAAGTGCCGTTTAATAAGGGACTTTTAGGCCATTCCGATGCCGATGTTTTACTTCACGCCGTTTGTGACAGTCTTTTAGGTGCCGCGGCACTCGGCGATATAGGCAAACATTTTCCCGATACCGACGATGCTTTTAAGGGCATAAGTTCTTTGGTACTGCTTAAAAAGACGGGCGAGATTTTGCATGAAAACGGATACGAAACGGTAAATATTGATGCTACGGTAATAGCGCAGGAGCCGAAACTTGCCGATTTTATTTATGATATGAGAAAAAATATCGCAAAGGCGCTTGGTATTGATATTGACCTTGTAAGCGTTAAAGCCACTACCGAAGAGGGACTTGGCTTTACGGGTGAAAAGAAAGGTATTGCCGCACACGCGGTATGTCTTATTAAATAGTAATATTTGCGAAGTTTATGCCGTATTGTTTTAATGGGTGAGATAATGCGGCTTTATTTTTCTTTAAGCAGAAGCACTTTGGCGGCTGTACTTGCTGCTTTGATACTTGCGGTTATTCTGTTTGGCACCGTAAAATCGTCATCGTTTCATATAAGCGGCGATACAAATGCAAAGCGGACGGAGTATATATCCTCACTTTACTATGAGATAGATACCTGCACTGTATATGAAAAGAAAATAAAAATACCGTATACGTTCAGTGACGTATACGAAAAATATAATGAGTTGCAAACAAAAGCGGGTTTTGACCTTAATAAATACAAGGGGAAAAGTGCCACCGTTTACGGATACAGTACCAAAGACGGCGAAAAGCTGATAAACCTGATAGTTTGTGACGGAAAGATAATAGGCGGTGACGTATCCGATATAAGCATTTCGGGGCGTATGCTGCCGCTTAGAAGGTATGGAAAAGATAAGACTTGATAAATTTATTTCAAATCAAAAGGGAATATCGAGAAGTGTTGTGCGAAAACTTATTCTTAAAGGACAAGCAACGGTAAATTCCGTCACTGTAAGAGATTTTTCGTATATACTCGATGCCGATGCCGACGAGGTTTGTTTAAACGGTGAAAAAATAGGGTATAATAAGTATGTTTATATACTTATGAACAAGCCGAAAGGTGTAATATGCTCTACCGACGATAAAAGGTCAAAAACGGTAATTGACCTTTTACCCGAAATCTATAAAAACCGTAATTTATTTCCCGTAGGCAGACTTGATAAGGATACAACGGGTTTGCTTGTTATCACAGATGACGGTGGCTTTGCGCACAGTTTTATTTCACCTAAAAAGCATATTGAAAAATCTTATATAGTTATGCTTGACGGCAAAATAGATGAACAAATAAAAGAAAAATTTGCAAACGGCGTTGTGCTTAAAGACGGTACAACTCTTAAAAGCGCGATGCTTGAAATATTAGAAGAAAGTAAAGCAAGAGTTATAATAACCGAGGGTAAATACCATCAGATAAAGCGAATGTTCGGCACGGTGGGACTCGGTGTAAACGAACTGCACAGAGAACGCATAGGCAGTCTTTCACTGCCGCACGACCTCAATACCGGTGAATTTTGCGAAATTTCATCAAAAACCGCTCAAAAACTGCAAGAAAACCCGCGTTGTGTACAGTTTTAACAAATAGCACGACTAAACATTATCTAAATTTATTATAGAAATTTTGATATTCGTTTGGTATAATATCTTCGTGAATATATGTCATAAGCAGGAGGTTATATTTTATGGCAAGTTTGTCACTTAAGGGTGTTTATAAGAAATATCCCGGCGGCGTTGTAGCCGTTTCCGATTTCAATCTTGAAATCAAGGATAAAGAATTTATAATACTCGTAGGTCCTTCAGGTTGCGGTAAGTCAACTACTTTGCGTATGGTTGCAGGCCTTGAAGAGATTACCGAAGGTGAAATTTATATCGGTGACCGTCTTGTAAACGACGTTGCACCGAAAGACCGTGATATCGCGATGGTTTTCCAGAACTATGCGCTTTATCCGCATATGACCGTATTTGATAATATGGCATTCGGTCTTAAACTTCGTAAAACACCGAAGGACGAGATTAAACGTCGCGTTGAAGAAGCGGCTAAAATTCTTGATATTGAGCATTTGCTTGAGCGTAAGCCGAAGGCATTGTCCGGCGGTCAGCGTCAGCGTGTTGCACTCGGTCGTGCAATAGTTCGTGAGCCGAAGGTATTCTTGCTTGACGAACCTCTTTCAAACCTTGATGCTAAACTCCGTGCGCAGATGCGTACCGAGATTTCAAAACTCCATCAGAGACTCGGAACAACATTCATTTACGTTACCCACGATCAGACCGAAGCTATGACAATGGGTACCCGTATCGTTGTTATGAAGAGCGGTCTTATTCAGCAGGTTGATACTCCTCAGAATCTTTACCTTTATCCTTGCAATCTTTTCGTTGCAGGATTTATCGGTTCTCCGCAGATGAACTTCATTGAGTCAAAACTCTTAAAAGAGGGCGATGATTTCTTTGTAGAGTACGGTACCGAGGATACTAAAACAAGAGCCGGTGTTAAGTTTAAGATTAAACTTCCGGCGGAGAAGAACAAAGATAATAAACTCGATGCTTATGTTAACAAAGAGGTTATTATGGGTATCCGTCCTGAAGACGTTCATAACGAAGAAGACCTTCTTAAAGCATTTAAGGACGGTCACGTAACCGCTAATGTTGAGGTTACCGAACTTATGGGCGCGGAGACCTACCTCTATATGAATTCAGAGGGTCAAACCATCAATGCGCGTGTTGCTCCTACAAATACCGCAAAACCTGGCGATACAATTACCATTGCGCTTGAACCTCAAAAAATTCATCTTTTCGATAAAGATACCGAAGAGACAATTTGTAACTGAGTTTAAATCTACTGCACCGCTTTGGCGGTGCAGTTTTTTTATTTTTTCAACTTGAAAAAACGGTAAAAAAATAGTATAATAAACTGTGTATGCTTATCACTTTTTTTGGAATAATAATTTTTAGGGTGATAACATTGACACAAGAGGACAAAAAAAGAAAATCCGAAGAAAAAATCGAAGAGATTAAAGAAATGGGCGGCATTACCGCAAGTTGCGGTAAGCACAAGATATACTGCCTTACAATTATCGGTGAGATAGAGGGGCATAACGTGTTGCCCGAGCAAAGCAAAACCACTAAATATGAGCACGTAATACCGCAACTTGTATCTATTGAAGAAAGCAACGAAATAGACGGTTTGCTTATAATTTTAAACACTGTCGGCGGTGACGTTGAAGCGGGACTTGCCATAGCAGAACTTATTTCGGGAATGAGTAAACCTACCGTTACCTATGTTTTAGGCGGCGGTCATTCAATAGGCGTACCGTTAGCGGTAGCTGCCAAAAAATCGTTTATAGCGCCGTCCGCTACGATGACAATTCATCCGGTAAGAATGAACGGTCTTGTAATAGGCGTACCGCATATGATGAATCACTTTTCACGTATGCAGGACAGGATAACCGATTTTGTTGCAAAAAACTCAAAACTCACAAAAGAAAGATTTTACGAACTTATGATGAATACCGGCGAACTCGTGACCGATGTAGGAAGCGTGTTAAGCGGTACTCAGGCGGTTAAAGAGGGACTTATTGACAGTTTGGGCTCGTTATCAGACGTGCTTAACTGTTTGTACGATATGATAGAAAGCGAAAATAAATAATACCGTACGCTTTTTGCGTACGGCAAAAGATGGAGTGTACATATGGCGACTAAAAAGAAAAGGAACGTTACTACGGCAAAAAATGCGAAATCGTCTTCTACAAGGCAGTTAAAAGCGGTATTGCTTTTTGCTTTGGCGGTATTTTTAATGTTTGTTGTTTTCATACCGGGCGAAGCATTCTGGAACAGTATACATAACGTTATGTTCGGTGTTTTCGGTATCACCGCGTACTTTTATCCGTTTTTATTGGGCACCGTTGCGGTAGTACTCGCAATGGAAAGAGAAAACGTGAAAAAGATAATTACCAAAACCGTTGAGGTCGCGATTTTGGTACTGCTTATAGGCACGGTGGTAGACGTTTTTACGGCTGCTAAAACCGATGTCGGATTTTTCGATTACATAGTAAGTTCGTATTCAGTAGGTGTAACACTAAAAAACGGTGGATTTATAAGTGCCGTTTTCGGCTTTTTGTTCAGAATTGTATTGGGTGACTTAGGGGCTAAAATCACCTTGATAATACTTATCTTTGTAACACTTATGATAACTACGGGCACTACACTTATAGCCCTCTTTAAAGGTATAGCAAAACCCGTAAAAGTCGTATCAACTCAGGCAGGTAACGTATATCAGGAACATATACGTGTAAATGAAGAAAAGGCAAAAGACGGTAAAGAACTGAAGGTTATAAAGGGCTTTAACGTGGATATACCGGTTGACGATATACCCAAAACCCGTGCAAAGAAACAACTTTCACTTAATGAACATCAGAAAAATCTTATTGATGCTTATTATGACGGTGACGAGGATAAGCCCGCTGAATTTACCGAATATACCGATATATCCTCTGTAAGTGTCGATAAAGCGCTTGATGCCGCTGATAGTGAAGCGGAAGAGAAAACGCCTATAACGGTAGATTTTGAAAAAGAAACCGAAGAAGTTGCGGAGGAAATTGAAAGCACAGAGGTTATCAAGAATTATAAATATCCGCCTATTGATTTACTTAAAATATCAAATTCACATACATCAAAGTCGGCAAACGATGAACTTGAAAGCACTGCCGAAAGGTTGGTTGAGGTACTTAAAAGTTTCGGTGTTGAAACAAGGGTGGTTGATATAAGCCGCGGTCCTACCGTAACAAGATACGAACTTCAACCCTGCGCCGGTGTTAAGATAAGCAAGATAACCAATCTTGCGGACGATATTGCTTTAAATCTTGCGGCGGCGGGTGTCAGAATAGAAGCGCCTATTCCCAATAAAGCGGCGGTAGGCATAGAGGTGCCTAATAAGGCAAGTGCCGTAGTAGGTGTAAGAGAAATAATCGAGTCTACCGCGTTTACCGCGTCAAAGAGTAAACTTACCGTAGCACTCGGTAAAGATATAGGCGGTAACGTAGTAGTTACGGATATAGCAAAAATGCCTCACGGACTTATCGCAGGTGCTACGGGATCCGGTAAATCCGTATGCATAAACTCAATTATTACAAGTATACTTTATAAGGCATCTCCCGATGAGGTAAAACTTCTGATGATAGACCCCAAAGTAGTAGAACTCGGTGTTTATAACGGTATACCGCACCTTTTGGTACCGGTAGTAACCGAGCCGAGAAAAGCGGCAGGCGCACTCGGTTGGGCGGTAAGCGAAATGGAAAAGCGTTATCAGATGTTTGCCGATAGATGTGTACGCGATATTGAAGGATATAACAGAGTTGTTGATACTTTGGTCGATGAGCCGGAAGTTAAACGTATGCCGCATATAGTAATAATAATCGACGAGCTTGCCGACCTTATGATGACAGCCCCCAAGGAAGTGGAGGACTCTATCAACCGCATTGCCGCAAAAGCAAGAGCGGCGGGAATGCACCTTATTATAGCAACACAGCGTCCGTCAGTAAACGTAGTAACAGGTGTTATCAAGGCGAATATACCTACAAGAATTGCGTTCGCGGTATCCTCCCATATAGACAGTGCCACTATCCTTGACTGTGCAGGTGCCGAAAAACTGCTCGGTAAGGGCGATATGCTCTTTAATCCGGTGGGCTCGGTAAAGCCGAAAAGACTTCAAGGTTGTTTTGTTTCGGATACAGAGGTAGAAAGCGTTGTAAACTTTGTAAAGAACAGCGCAAATGCCGAGTACGATGATAATATAATGGTTGAAATCGAACATAATGCCGCGGTTGAAAAGCAGGCGAGAACGGGGCTTGAAGAAGATGCTCCCGATGAAGACCCGATGCTTGAAGAGGCAATTAAAATTGTAGTTGAGAGCGGTCAGGCATCCACCTCGCTTTTGCA
>JAKSQL010000059.1 GCA_024404125.1 Clostridia bacterium | reverse complement strand
CACGCATAATATCCTTTAAAATGTGAGATGCTTTAGGGTCAAGACCTACAAAAGGTTCGTCCATTATGATAAGTTTGGGGTCGTGAATAAGTGCGGATATAACCGCGAGTTTTTGCTTCATACCGTGCGAATAGGCAGATACGGGCTGTGCAAGGTCTGAGGAAAGTTCAAACAAATCTGCATACTTTTTAATTTTTTCCTGCCTTTTATCCGCCGAAACCTCAAATATATCGGCTATAAAGTTTAAATACTGTATGCCGGTCATAAATTCGTACAAATCGGGGTTATCGGGTATGTAGGCGATTTTTTTCTTGCACTCGAGCGGATTATCCTTTACAGAAACACCGTCAACAAGAATTTCGCCCTTTTCAAATTTAAGTATACCCACAACACTCTTTAAGGTTGTGGTTTTACCTGCGCCGTTATGACCTATAAAGCCGTATATCTCACCCGGTTTTATATGCAAAGAAAGATTATCTACGGCTTTGGTATCGCCGTAAATTTTGGTTAGTTCCTTAATTTCAAGCATATTAAGTACCCTCCTAAAATTACTCTACCGTTATTTTACCGTCTTTGTAGGAAAGCACAACGGTATTTTTTATTTTTTCATCTATTATTCTATCAACTATGATTTCTTCGATTTCGCGCCTTATTATATTACGGATTTCACGCGCACCGGTCTTCTTGCCGTCACACTTACCGGCAATATAATCGCATACCGCGCTGTCAAATTCAAGGGTTATTCCCTTTTCATTTAAGCTTTGGTTAAGTTCGTTTAAAAGCAACTCGGATATTTTTGAAAGTGAGGTGATATCAAGCGGGTCAAATACCACTATTTCGTCTATCCTCGATAAAAATTCGGGACGTAAAAATTCCGAAAGTGCTTTAAGGGCTTTTTCTCTTGATGCTTCGCCCACAGTCTTCGCAAATCCCAAAAGATTATCGGTTTTATCACTGCCCGCGTTGGAGGTCATAACGATAATCGTGTTTTCAAAGTTTACGGTGCGACCTTGAGCATCGGTAACCCTGCCTTCATCAAGAATTTGCAAAAGCACGTTCAAAACATCGGGGTGGGCTTTCTCTATTTCGTCAAACAGTATTACACTGTACGGCTTTCTGCGTACCTTTTCGGTAAGTTGCCCTGCCTCGTCAAAACCTACGTATCCGGGAGGCGCGCCTATAATACGCGATACCGAATGTTTCTCCATAAATTCCGACATATCAAGCCGTATGAGTGTTTCGGGGGTATTAAACAGTTCTTCTGAAAGCACCTTTACAAGTTTTGTTTTACCTACACCCGTAGGCCCTACAAAGATAAACGATGCGGGTTTGTGCTCCGCACTGATATTAACCCTTGAACGCTTAACTGCGCTTGTTACGAGTTTTACCGCGTTATCCTGCCCTATAATCTTTGACGAAAGTTTTTCGTAAAGACCTACAAGTTTTTGATAATCGCTTTCCTCGGCTTTTTCTGCGGGAATACCCGTCCACAGTTCTATTACCTTTGCAAGTTGCTTTTCACTGACGGTATTATTTGCGGCGAGAATGTAAAGTTCGTCCGCCCTATTTTTGTATTTTTCTATATCCGATTTTAAAAGCGCCTGCTTTTCGTAATCAGCATTTTCAACGTCCGCCTCAAGAACGGACAGTTGCTCTTTTGCATCGCTTAATTTTTTGTTTACGGTATAAAGTTCGTCAATTGCCTTGTTTTCAAGACTTGTGCATGCACACGCTTCGTCAAGCAAATCTATCGCCTTATCGGGCAAAAATCTATCGGTAACGTATCTTTCGGATAAAAGTACCGCTTTTTTTACTATATTATCGGGAATAACTACGTTATGGTATCCCTCATAGTAAGACTTTACACCCATAAGGACGTTTATCGTGTCTTCAATAGACGGCTCTTCTACCGTTATAGGTTGAAATCTGCGTTCAAGTGCCGCGTCCTTTTCAATATACTTTCTGTATTCTTTAAAGGTGGTGGCGCCTATAACCTGAATTTCACCGCGGGAAAGTGCGGGCTTTAAAATATTTGCCGCGTTCATTGAGCCCTCGGTACTGTCCCCCGCGCCTACAAGATTATGAATTTCATCTATAAAAAGTATTATATTGCCCGCTTCTTTTATCTCGTCTATAAGACCTTTTACGCGCGCTTCGTACTGACCTCTGAACTGTGTGCCGGCTACAAGTCCCGTGAGGTCTAATAAAAGTATTTGCTTATCAAGAAGTCTTGCGGGAGCATCACCGTTTGCGATTTTTTGCGCAAGTCCCTCCGCTATTGCGGTTTTACCTACACCCGGCTCACCTATAAGGCAGGGGTTATTCTTTATTCTGCGTGATAAAATTTGTATTGTGCGGTAAAGTTCTTTATCTCTGCCGATTATTTTATCAAGTTTACCCTGCTTCGCACGTTCTGTAAGGTTTGTGCAAAACTGCTCTGTAAAACGGTGCTTTTTCTTTTTTGACGGTTTTTCTGTCTTTTCTCCCGCACTTCCGCCCTCTTTTGTTTCGGACTTTTGCTCACCGCCGAAAAGATTTTTTAAAAACGGTATAGCAGGTGCGGTACCTAAATCAAAAGTGCCGTCATTTAAAGACTCATCGTCTATATCGTCCATCATTTCCATAAACTGATCGCTTAACTGCTCAATATCCTCATCTGTAACGTTCATACTTTTGAGCATATCGTCTACCGGTTTAATGCCAAGTGATTTTGCGCAGGTAAGGCAAAGTCCCTCCGGCTCCGCAGTGGGATTTGCGGGATTTGATATAAATACAACCGCAGGTCTTTTTTTGCATTTAGAACATAACTTCATTTTAAAAATTTCTCCTTAAGCAAAGCCGACAAATCAGAACACGATTTTAAAGGGCTGATTTTCGCCTTTGCTTTGTTAAAATACTCGTAAATATTAACTAAAAAACGGTATAACCGATGAAATTGCTTTTAAAACGTGCGAACTGCTTACCGCGTCTTTCGTAAAAATAAGAATTCCGTTATCGGATATATCAACTAAAATTTTTATAACCATACAAAACAGTACACCTATTATTATGCCCTTACAACCGCCGAGTAAAAATCCGAGTGTTCGGTTAATTTTCCCGAGCATACTTATTGAAAACAGACGGTTTGCAAGTTTTGCCATGGCTTTGACAATAATTATCAGCACTATTGAAAGTATGGTTGAAACTATCATTGCTATAATTTTAACCACTCCGGGACGTATTACCTTATCGGAATACTCCTGCGCCTTTTCTTTTGAAAATTCCGACGCTCCTTCGGTAACCTTTTCGGTAATTTTATCTTTGGTAAATCCGAATTTTTCCGAGCCGGATTTAATTATTTCGGGCAGACCGTCCCAAATTGAATTGACGGTATTTTCGGCCTCTTTTTCCGCCTGCTGCTGTGCGGTAGTTACTACGGTCTTTTCAATAAAAGTATCGTAGGTAAAATTTGCAATCGGCTTTGCGACAGACGTTGCAAGCACAAATGCCGCAATAAATCCAACAACTTCAACCGCTGTCCTTACAAAACCTTTTCTTGCCGAAAGAAATGCAAAAATTAAAACTATTGCAACAAAAATAATATCAATTATGTAGTTCATTTTGCCACCTCATCATCAATTTCAAATTTTTCAATACCGTTATCGGTTATTAGCGCTACCGTTTTTGAGCCGAGCGGAGATAACTTTATGCACCCGAAGGGACATTTACCCGTTTTAAGAAGTTTGCCCGCTCTGTCAAAAAGATACGCACTTGTTTCGCTTATGCAGTAAATGTGATTTCCTTTAATCTGAATATCGCTTATGGCACCGTTAAAATTAAATTCCGAAACCTTTTTGCCTTTAGAGTTAAGTACCACGAGCAGATTATCGGTAAGATTTGAGACACGGTTAAATACAAGAAGTATATTACCGCTTGACTGACGGAAGTACCCTAAACTGTAATCGTTACTCACATTTGCTTCACCGTACTTTGACCAATCAAAGAAACTGTAACCGCTATCGGTAACAAGTGAAAATCCCTTCTTGTTTGAGCAAAGAAGCAACGGTACGGCCTCGTTTAAATCGCGGGAAAATACCGAATTTACCTTATCACACTCAAAAACGTAGAGTTTTGAAACAAACTGACCGCCCGAAGCATTAACGGTAGTTATTGCTATTTTTTTACCGTTCGGAGAAATGGCGAGATTGTTTATATAGTCTTTCGCGCAGTTCCACTCATATATTTTTTTATTATTTTTATTATAAACTATTGCCTTCGAGGTATAACCGTTTGTTTTTGTAGCGACTGCATAGGTGCCGTTTCTTGCAATTGCCGCGGTTATTATCGCGCTATCCGACGTAAAACTGTTTGTAATTTTACTCAAATTGGTTACTATAAGCGATTTTCCGCCCTGATCGAAAACAAGCGCACGCGAATCGCTTACACACATACACGGATTTGAAAATCCATGACCGGCAGAATATATCTCTTTGCCCGAATTTGAATATGCTCTTATCGACGAATCGGTTAAAACGTAATAGTAAGCGCCGTAGGAGTAACCGTCTATAATCTGACTGTCACTTACCTCTATCGGATACGAGCCGGACCCTATCACGTTAAGCGCGTTTGTAAAACTTTCGTTTAAACTTACGGGAGATAAAATACCGAGTATCAAAACCGTCAGTACTACCACCGATATGATTATCGCCAAAACTTTTGTATTATGCTTTAACTCAATTTTTTTAACCTTTTCGCTCGTTCCTTTAAGCGGTGGATTAAGTTTAAGTTTGGGCGCCCTTTTTTCTTTTTTCTCTTTTGGCACGCTTTCCTTTACAGGTGTTTTGCCCTCAAGTGCTTTTCTGTGCACCTTTTTCTTTTGATAGTTGGGCATCGGCTCACCTCCTTAATAGTAGACCTTTTCAAGAAACAGTCCTTTGGGACTTAACGTTTTGCCTGCAAAATTTCTGTCTTTCGTATTAAATACCTTTATAGCCGTATCGTACGGTAAAATGCCGTTTGAAACGTCTATTGCGGTACCCGCTATTATTCTTACCATATTATATAAAAAGCCGTCTGCGGTGATTTTAAGCATATATTAACCGTCGCTTTTAATAAAGTGACAGTCAGTAACCGTTCTTACGGTATCGCTTACCGTTCTGCCCGAAGAAGAAAACCCGAAAAAATCGTGCTTGCCTACAACCGTTTCGCAGAATTTATTTATTAAATCCACATTGGGCTCTTTTTCAAGCCGCAACGCGTAGCGGGATAAAAACGGATTTGGTTTACCAGTATAGAAATTATATACGTACGTTTTACCCTTACAACTGTATCTTGCATGGAAATCGCTTTCAACGAATTTACAGTCGGTTACCGATATATCGTCAGGCAAAACCGAATTAAGCCCTGATAAAAAGGCACTTTCGGGGATATTATCGTCACAGTCAAGATGCAGACAAAACATCTTCGCGTGAACACCCGCATCTGTTCTGCTGCAACCCGTAATATCGGTCTTTTTTTTAAGAATGCTCTTTATTGCATCTCCCAAAACCGACTGCACCGTAACGGCATTTTTTTGCACCTGCCAACCGTGATAAGCGGTACCGTCATAGCAAATTGTAAGCAGTACTCTTTTCATAAAACTTTCCTTAAAAAATTATATTTGACACTACTGTCATTGCAAAAAAAGCAACCGAAATTATCGCCGCACAAAAGTCTTTTAGCGTAAAGCACATTTGCTTTAACCGCTTTCTGCCTTTGCCGCCGTTATAGCAACGGCATTCCATTGCCTCCGCAAGTTCATAGGCACGTCTTGCCGCGGAAACAAGCAACGGAATTATTATCGGTATAAGTGCCTTTATCTTTTCGGTGAATTTGCCGTTTTCAAGGTCGGCACCGCGTGCTTTTTGCGCATTCATTATCTTTTGCGTTTCCTCGACAAGTGTAGGAATAAACCGAAGTGCTATGGTCATCATCATGGCAATGGTATGCACACCGCTTTCAAGACCTATAAATTTAAGAGGCATAAGCAGTTTTTCAATGGCATCGGTAAGGTCGTTCGGTGTTGTAGTGTAGGTAAGCACCGAACTTATAAGAATAAGCAAAATAATTCTTGCCGACATAAACACCGAGCGGTACACACCGCCCTCAGTAATGCTTATTTTCCAAAAAG
>JAKSQL010000058.1 GCA_024404125.1 Clostridia bacterium | reverse complement strand
TGCCTGAGGCACAAATGGTTAAAGAGGCGGGCGGACTTTGTATTATAGGTACGGAACGTCACGATTCAAGACGAATTGATAATCAGTTAAGAGGCCGTGCGGGACGTCAGGGTGACCCCGGTACAACTAAATTTTACATCTCGCTTGAAGATGACCTTATGCGTCTTTACGGCGGAGAACGTATTTCCTCTATGATGGATACTTTGCGGGTTGAAGAAAACGTACCTCTTGAAAGCGGTATGTTATCCCGTACCATTGAAAGTGCACAGCGCAAAAAAGAAGGCATGAACTTTGCCGCGCGTAAGAGCGTACTTGAATATGATGACGTTATGAACAAGCAAAGAGAAATTATCTACGACCAACGTAATAAAGTTCTTAACGGCGATAATATTAAAGACAGTATCTTAAAGATGATAGACGATACTATTGACTCTTACACCGCAATTTATCTCGGTGACGATGCGGTGCACGATAACTGGGATTTAAACGGACTTAGAGAGTATTTCCTCGGTTGGATAGTTACTCCCGAAGATTTACATTTTACCACCGAAGAGTTGGGAGAAACCTCAAAAGAAGAGGTTGCCGAAACCTTAAAGGAAAAAGCACATACTATTTACGAGGCAAGAGAAAAAGAGTTCGGCTTTGATCTTATGCGAGAAATTGAGCGCGTAATGTTGCTTCGCTCGGTTGATACAAACTGGATGGATCATATTGACAGTATGGACCAATTACGGCAAGGTATAGGTCTTAGGGCATACGGTCAGCACGACCCCGTTGTAGAGTACAGAAACGAAAGTTACGATATGTTCTCGGCTATGACCGATACCATTCGCGAACAGACCGCAAAACTTGTTATGACCGTACACGTTAAGCGTGACGAAGAGGTAAAGCGTGAAAAGGTTGCAAACGAAACCTCTACCGGTGCTCCAAACACCGTAAGGGGTAAAGGTGTAGTAAGCAAAAATGCTTTATGTCCCTGCGGCAGCGGAAAGAAATACAAGCGTTGCTGCGGAAAAGATTCAGACTGAAAATAAAAATACGGTAAGGGAAAATGCTACGGGTGGATAAGGCAGTTTTTGAAAAAAGTACCTGCTGAGAAGGAAAATAAAATTCCTTTTCAGCAGGTTTCTTTATCCGATAGTTGTCCGACATCGTTGCAAGCAACGACTTTGGATATCCAAAGTCAGAAATCTTAATGATGTTTGCCCTCACGGGCAAATGATGTTATGGCGTACGCCATAATGATGCTTTGCGGTTTCACCGCAAAATGATGTGATGTGTTCCACCCATGCGCCGTCGAGGCGCACATCATTCGCCGCAGGCGAACATCATGTGCAAAGCACACATCATGTTCTGCACGGCGGAACACATCATTTTCGGCGCGTAACGAAAATGCTTCAAAAACATCCTTATGGGCACGCGCCGAAACCCTTACCGTATTTTTTTATATTATTTTCTTTAACGCCTTTATAAACTTATTATAGGTGGCGGCAGTTATTCTGCCCGATTCACCGTCTACATTACATACATATTTTGTGGCGCTTACTTTACCTATGTTCACCGTTACGTCCTGAGAACCGTCCGCAAAAGTAAGTTTTATGCTTAAACTGTTTTCTGTCGGTACAGCGCTTTCAAAGTCACAGTACGAAATTGATACAAACTCATAGTAAAAGTCTTTAAACGTATCTTCTTTTATCTGCTTGCCGTTATAGGTGCATTTTAAGGTTGAATTACCGTCAGCGTCCTCGGTGGTGGACAGGTCAAATTTATACTCCTTGCCGTCAAGCGTTGCGGTAAATGACGAAAGTTTATCTATCTGATACGGAGCCGCGAGTGAATAGTAGAAATCGCTTTCTTTAAGGTTTGCCACCGTAACGGCGCTTTCGTATACCTTACGGATAAATTCCGCGCCGTCAAAAATAAACGCGTAATTACCGTCTTCCTGCTTTTTGAATTTATAAGTTCTGGTTTGGTTTTTAATGCTTAATGTAACAATATAATCGGGGTTGTTAAGACCGAACTTATTTATACTTTCGTTGCTTATATCAAGCGAATACGCGCCCGAAACCGATACAGTTCCCGTAAAGAGCGAGAGTGCCGTACCCGTTTTTTCGGGGTCACCTAAATGCTTTTGGCTTGACTGCGCCATATGCTCAACCGCCGCAATTCTTTTATCGGTGTTAGGTGAAATGCGAATAGGTGTTTGATACGCAGCACCCGATATATTTATAGAATCAAAGGTTGCTATATTGCCTTCGCTGTCGGTATACTCGGATATATCGCCATCAAAAGTTGCCGCGGGAACTGCCGTGGTGTCGGCAAGGTCAAGCAGTTCAAAATCAAATGCGGTAACCTGGTCTTCACTTACAAGATATATCTTGTTATCCTTTGAGGAGAGAAGATATACACCTCTGCCGTCAGGTGAGTCGCCGCCTACCGATAGTTTATAGGAAGAACCGTCATTCTTATTAACCTCAACAACGGTCTTGGGATTATCAAGTTCACATTCAGCCGCAGTCTTTTGGGTGATTTCCATTATAGCGGTCATATCCAATGCACTGTTTGTTACACCCGAAATGGCGGAGGAACTTAACACCGAGGTCTTTACACCTTCAAGATTCCAAACCACCGTTTCTTCACTCTCGGAAGAATCGCTGCTTTTTTGCTTTTCGGAATAGAAATTAAAGGTGCCGCTTTTGTTTGTAACCTTAACCGTTTTAAGTTGGTCCTCGGTTTCGCTTAATACCGTTATTTCATTTGTATCGGAAGACACGCCGCTTTCGTTTTCCTCTTTTTCGGGGATAAACTTAATTACCGCGAATATGCCGCCCGCAACTATCAAAACACAGGCAAGTGCTATTATAAGCGACCTTATGCGCTTGTACGAGGAAGAATGTTTATCCTCACCGTCTTTATGAGACACGGGGTCGGAAAATACCGTAGATTCCTCTTCTGAGTTTATCTCTTCGGTGTTTTCGTTATTTTCGCCGTTATTTATTATGTCACTCATATCAGGCGTTCCTTCTCTTTACAAATATTACTATGCCCGCCACAATAAGTAAGAGCGGTAAAAGTATTGCAAATATAATAATTATCGCGTTTGATTTCGCCGCGGTTACGCTCTCTGCAAAACTTTCTTCGGAAATGGTTTTTGAAATGAAACTTATACCCGTATCGCCTACGTTTGCGCCTTTATCGGCAAGTGCTAAACAAAGGTCCTTATCGGGAATGCTTGTTTCGGCATACTCGGAGTCCGCAAAATCAGTGCTCGAAAGTGCAAATACATAACTTGAAATTTTCTCGTTATTGTCGTTATAATCGCTCTTTTCTGCCATAATTACCGGAGAATAGGCACCTATTTCGTCTTCACCCGGCTTATAATCCGCGGCAGAGCCGACCGGCACTTTAGCAGCAGAATCGGTGGTTTTTACTACCTCGGTAGCAGTGATTCCGCTCTCACTTGCTTCGCCTACGCTCATTGCTATATTGTTGCCCGTAATGAAATAATTCATATTTTTGGTGATTTCGTCTTCACCCGGGAAGAGAGCCACAACGCTCGGGTCTTCGGGCAGACAGTAATTTGAATCGGTTTCAAAAATAATACCGTCTTCAATTACAATGCCCCACTCCGAAAGAAAATCGTAGAGGTTAGGAAGTGCGGGACATTTTGCATTGCCGAAATAGATAAGTCCCTTGCCGAGTTTACCGTCGTTATAAAGAAAATCGGAAAGTGCAGATATTTCGGTTTCGGTAAAATCGTTAACAGGTGCCATAATAACCGCAATATCGGCCTTACTGTCAATACTGTTAACTATTTTTTCACTGTTTTCGGTTATTTCATAGTTGTTTGCCTTTAAAAGTTCGATATAGGGCGCTGAATGGTCATCGTTCGAATGACCCTTGATGAAGAATGCATTTTTGGTCTTATCGCTCGTAACGAAAGCAACTGCGCTTGTAAGAGCGGTTTCAATTTTATTTTCGCTTATCGAATACTGACCGTATCCCATAGCGGCATATCATGACGGGTCGCTTAAAGTGTAAATATCGTTAAACGCGATAAGTTTATGACGGTCATTACCGTTGACTTTACAACTTACAATTATATCGCCTACGGTTGGATGAAGGTCTGAATAATTCTGACTTATCTGTAAAAACTCGGAGGTTTGCGGGTCAACGAAATTTATGGATATCTTATCGTTTATGTTACCGTACTTCTCAACTATTTTAAGGGTTTGACTGTAATAATCGGAAGATGCGGACACATTGTTGTTTTGTGCAAGATAACTCATATAAGTAAGGTAATTTTCCTCACTTGCGCAAACCGTTACGGTTACATCCTTTTTAACGGCTTTAATGAACTTTTCGTTATCCTCGCTTATGGAATTTACCTTATCGGGAGAAATATCGTATTCGAGCGTTACACGTTTTGCAAGCACCGCAACAAGCAGATTAAGCGCGATTATACCTGCAAGTACCAAAGCGGTAATGCCTATTGCAAAACCGCCTCTTTTAAAGAGCGCCTGATTTTTAACCTTATCGCTCTTCAAAAGTTTGATTTTTTCGAGTATATTGAATTTCTTGTTTTCACTCATACTGCTTCCCCCTTTAAGCCCATCTTCTCTTCTCAAGCGAACGAACGCTTAAGAATAAGAATGCCGCTGTAATGCTTATGAAGTAAATTATATCGGGGATAGAAAGTATCTCTTCGCCAAAGCCCTCAAAAACACTTACAAAGGCAAGTCTTTTAAGTACGTTTGCTATCCACTCGGTTTTAATCATAGAAGCAAAACTGTTCATATAAAGGATAAGTATGTTTACTACGAGTGCAAGTATTGCCGATATTACGGGGCTTTCGGTAAGAGACGAGATAAACATACCTATTGATATAAGTGCCGCGCCCAATAAAAGCGCACCTAAAAGCGCGTAAATATAGGAAATTACATTTACCGATATATAGGTTGCAACTATTATCTCAAAAACTACCGTAGGAGCAAAACAAAGTCCGAATAATGCAAGGGCTGCCAAAAACTTGCCGAGCACTATACCCGAAAGTTTTACGGGTGCGGTAAGAAGCGCCTGATCGGTTTTTTGCTTACGGTCCTCACTCATAAGACGCATGGTAATAATCGGTACTGAAAATGCCACTACGGTAGACATCGCGATTATTACGGTCTTTACATCGGGTGAGCCGTAACTGAAAATAATGTTGAAATAAATGCCGAGGAAAAACCAATACGCCGCAAGCAGAATAAAACCTATCGGCGTGGTAAAATAAGACTTGAATTCTCTTTTAAATATTGCGCCCATTATTCATTCTCCTCGCTTTCGGTTTTATTTTCTTCTTCGGTTTCTTCTGCGGTTTCGGGTAATGCTATGCCGAGCATTTTTCTTGCTTCGTCATTATCCGCCGCAGAGGTAAGACGTAAGAATATCTGTTCAAGCGACAGTTCGTTACTTGTAAGTGAAAGCGCAGTTTTGCCTCTTTCGCTTACGCGCTCGAATATTCCCGCACGTATATCTTCGTTTTCTTCGGGTGTAATAACAAAATCGCAGGTGCCTTTTTCTTTTACACCTAAACTTGCCACACTCTTTGCACCCTTTAAACTTGAAAATGCTTTGAGCATTTCTTTTCCGTCACCCGTAACCCTTACGGATACCGAATGGTCGGTAGAGAGGGTTTTTGAGAGATTATCGGGGGTATCGTCCGCAATAATCTGACCACGGTTAATAATAATTACCCTCTTACATACCGCTTCGATTTCGGAAAGAATATGGGAGGAAAGAATTATCGTATGGTTTTTGCCGAGTCTTGCGATAAGGTTTCTTATCTCTATTATCTGATTAGGGTCAAGACCAACGGTCGGCTCGTCAAGAATAAGTACATCGGGATTGCCTACAAGTGCCGAAGCAAATCCCACACGTTGACGGTATCCCTTTGAAAGATTTTTAATAAGACGGTTTTGTACCCTGTCAATATTTACGAGTTTTATTATCTCGTCTACATGCGCTGTTTTAGGGAACTTGACTTTTTTAAGATCATAAATGAAGTTTAAGTATTCTCTTACCTTCATATCCGTGTAAAGCGGCGGTATTTCGGGCAGATACCCTATTCTGCGCTTTACTTCCTCGGGATTTTCGGCAATGTCAAAACCGTCCACCGTAACCTTGCCCTGTGTTAAAGAAAGGTAACCCGTAAGGATATTCATAATGGTCGATTTACCAGAGCCTGAAGCACCAACAATAGCAACAAAT
>JAKSQL010000057.1 GCA_024404125.1 Clostridia bacterium | reverse complement strand
ATTGTATTCAGCGGCTTTCTTTGCATAGCGGATAATAGTACCGTCTCCGCCGATTGTAATAATATAAGCTGCCAACGCGAAAATTTCTTCTTCGGGCGCAGAGAGGTAGTTTGAACAGCAAACACTGTCGGGCAAATAGGCAGTTATGTTTTGCGATTTCAAAAACTCGCCTATTTTCTCTACCGTTTCTTCCGAGCCGTATTTATCAAGATTTGGAATTACCGATATAGTCATCAGTTTCACCCTTTCAGTTCAATATAAGATACCTCAACCGTACTTACGGAATCACTTTCGCAACAAATTTGCGGATTATCGCTTTTTTCAATGAAACATAAATACTCAATATTGCCTTCAGGCCCCTTTATGGGAGAATAATCGAGACCTAAAAGTGAAAAATTATTTTCTTTTATAAGGTCGATTATTTTATTGATAACGGCAATATGTACATTTTTATCGCGTACAACGCCTTTTTTGCCGACATTTTCTTTACCGGCTTCAAATTGCGGTTTTATAAGACATACCGCTCTTCCGCCCTCTTTTAAAAGTGTTCTCATAACGGGTAAAATTATCGAAAGCGAAATAAAAGAAACGTCTACCGAAGCAAAATCAAGCAAGTCGGGCACCTCAGCTTTAGTAACGTATCTGAAATTTGTACGTTCTAAATTTACAACGCGCTCATCGGTGCGAAGTTTCCAGGCGAGTTGACCGTAGCCAACGTCAATGGCATATACTTTTTTTGCGCCGTTATGGAGCATACAGTCGGAAAAACCGCCGGTTGAAGCGCCTATATCGGCGCAAATACAGTCATTAAGTTCTATTGAAAAAACGTTTATTGCCTTTTCAAGTTTAAGACCGCCGCGGCTTACGTATTTTAAGGTGCTGCCCCTGACCTCTATATTATCGTCACTTTTAACCGTATCGCCTGCTTTATCGCACTTTTGATTATTTACATATACAATGCCCGACATTATTAGTGCCTTTGCCTTTTCTCTTGACGGTGCATATCCTTTTTCTACAAGGGCAATATCAAGTCTTACTTTTTCTGTCATAATTCCTTAAAAGCATCGAAAAACGCCTCACTGTCAAGACCGTACGATTTAAGTGTTTCTATAACCGTACCCGCGGGTACAAACTCGCCGCCTATCGCGGTTATTTTGTACTCACCTTTAAATCCGTTTTCCAAGAGCAAATTGCCGATATGTTCGGCTATTCCCCCGCTTTTTATACCCTCCTCGAAAAAGTGGATTTTTTTGTATTTAATTACTGTTTCAACTAAACTTTGTTCAATCGGAAAAATTTTATTTAACTTGATAACATCGAATTTCTTACTTTTAAGATATGCTTCATAAGCATTTGAGAAAATTCTTCCGTATGTAATTATCAGTTTTTTGCCGTTTGTTCCAAGCTTTGTAAAATTGCCCGAAAAATCAACCTCAAAATTTTTATTTTCGCAACCCCTCGGATACCGTATTGCACACAGTTCAGCATTCTTTGAGGTTTCGGTAATCCGATATTTAAGCTCATCATAACAAGACGGTGAATATACGTTCATATTCGGTATTCCCGTAAGATATGAAACGTCAAATACACCTTGGTGGCTTTCGCCGTCTTCCCCTACAATACCCGCGCGGTCAATTAAAAATTTCATCGTCAGGTTTGCTAGTGCGGCATCATGAATAATCTGGTCGTAACCGCGTTGCAAAAAACTTGAATATACGCAGAAAAACGGAATAAGTCCGCCCGTTGCAAGACCGGCAGAAAAGGTCACGGCGTGTTGTTCTGCAATACCTACATCAAAAAATCGGTTTTTAAATTTCTTTGCAAAAACACTTAACCCCGTACCCTCGGTCATTGCTGCGGTAACTGCGCAGATTTTATCGTTACTTTCTGCAAGAGTTTCAAGGGTTAGTCCCGCAACGGAAGAAAAATCGTTTTTAGCGGATATGTCAGCGCCTTTAGTTATGTCAAACGGAGAAACACCGTGATAACTGTTCGGCTTATTTTCTGCATACGAATATCCTTTGCCTTTGGTAGTGATAACGTGGATAACGGTAGGTCGGTTATACTCTTTCGCAATTTTGAGCAGTTCTTCTAAATGCTCTACGTTATGACCGTCGACCGGACCCAAATAGTTATAACCGAGACTCATAAATACATTGTTTCGGTAAACAAGTTTCTTGAAATATTCTTTAATTCTCAAAAGAATATTATACGCGTGTTCGCCGAAATACGGAATTTTAAATAAAAAACGGTTAATTGCCAATTTAAAATGATGATATTTAGGCCTTGTACGCAAAAGCGAAAAGCATCTTGCCATGGCGCCCACATTTCTTGAAATTGACATTTTATTATCGTTAAGTATTACGATAAAATTGCCTTTTGCCGATGCAGCATTGTTGAGTGCTTCGTATCCCATACCGCCTGTCATTGCACCGTCGCCTATGACCGCTATTGCGGTACCGTTTTCATTTTTTATGCGCTTTGCTCTGAATATACCGTATGCCGCAGAAATGGAGTTACTGCTATGCCCCGTAACAAAAGCATCGTGCTCGCTTTCGCTCGGACGCATAAATCCCGAAAGACCGTCTTTTGTTCTTAATGTTGAAAATTTATCATATCTTCCCGTAAGTAGTTTATGTGTGTAGGACTGATGTCCAACGTCAAATATTATTGCATCTTCGGGAGAATTAAACACTCTGTGTAATGCGACGGTAAGTTCAACAACACCTAAATTAGAAGCTAAATGACCGCCGTTTTTTGAAACGGTATCAATAATTACTTCTCTTATTTCATCACATAAAATCGGTATTTCTTCGCTTTTAAGTGATTTAACGTCATCAGGCGAGTTTATCTTACACAAGATTTTAATATCCAAAATATAACTTCGTTTAAGAATTTCTGTTCAGCAAATAGTTTGATAATTCGGTTAAGGTTGTTTTATCACCCGAAAAAGTATTTAAACTGTCAAGCGCAGCATTTGTATACTTATCGGCAAGTTTTTTGCTTTCTTCAATACCCAAACGTTTTACAACAGTGGTTTTATCGTTTTTATCGTCACTATTTACCGTTTTACCGAGTTGTTCCTCGGTAGCGGTAGTATCGAGAATATCATCAATTATCTGAAAAGCAAGTCCTAAATTTTCAGCATAGGAAATCGCGGCAGATTTTTGAGTTTCGTCACCACCCGCAAGAGTTACACCGATTAAAGCGGCTGCTTTTAAAAGTTTACCTGTCTTTAAAGAATACATCAAAAGCGTATCTTCAAGACTGTTCTTAAATATATCTTCAATATCGAGTATCTGACCTGCTATCATACCGTCAATACCCGCGCAGGCGGATAAATAACCGATAGATTCGCTTACATACCGAAAATCAATGCCCATGGTTTTTGATGCAGTTAAAAATGCATTTGTAAGAAGTGCGTCACCTGCAAGTAAAGCGGTTGCTTCACCGTATTTTTTATGGCAGGAGGGTTTACCTCTGCGCAAATCGTCATCATCCATACACGGTAAATCATCGTGAATCAGCGAATATGTGTGTATCATTTCAAGTGCGCAGGCAAAATTATAGGCGCAATCGTCATTTTTACCGCAGAGTTTATAAAACTCAAGTAAAATTATAGGTCTTATCCTCTTACCGCCCGAAAGCAAACTGTATCTTGCCGCATCAACAACGCTTTTATACTGTTTGTCGCTTTGCGGCAGTAACATATCAAGACGCGTATCTATTTTATTTTTGTATTCTTTAATAAGCAGGTCTATCATTTCAATTCCTCGGTAAGTAAGGTGATTTTTTGTTTTGCATCATTTAAAGCATCAGAACATTCCTTTGAAATCTGCATACCTTTTTCAAAAAGTTTTATGGATTCTTCAAGTGATACATCTGCGGATTCAAGTTTATGTGCTATTAGTTCGAGCTCTTTTAATTTATCTTCAAACTGTATACCGTTTTCCATAATTATTTCCTTTCAGTTATGCTGTTTACAGTACATTTTATCTCACCGTCAGCAAGATATAAATCAACATTATCGTTTTCTTTTACATCTCTAACACTCGTTATCGGATTGCCGTTATCGGTTGCAAATGCATATCCGCGCGACATTGTTTTTAACGGGCTTAATGCATCAATTCTTGTTACCAAAGTATCGAATTTTCCTTGAAGTTCAGAGCATATTTTTTCTGCCGAAGCCGAAATTTTTGAAAAAAGCAGGTCAAGCGTTTGTACCTTGTTTTCAAAAATATACTGCGGCTCTTTAAATATGCGATTTGAAGCAATACCCGTATACTTATCCAAACAAAAAGTAAACTTTGCAATTATTAACGAACTGCAAGACGCGGTATATCTTTTTATTAACTGTTTCAGTTCCGCAATATCGGGAACCGCGAGTTCCGCAGCTTCCGAAGGTGTTGCCGCGCGTTTATCGGCTACAAAATCGCTTATTGAAAAGTCGGTTTCGTGACCTACCGCCGAAATTACGGGAAACGGAGATTCATATATTTTTCTTGCAAGTGCTTCATCGTTAAAAGCGGCTAAATCTTCGGCACTGCCGCCGCCGCGGCCGATTATAACAGTATCTATATCGGATAACGTATATAATTTATCAAGTGTATCTATCATACTTTTAGCCGCTGCTTCACCCTGAACCGCAACGGGACACATAACTATTTTGCATATAGGATATCTTCGTCCTAAAATATCGGTTATATCTTTAACGGCGGCACCCGTATCGGAGGTTACAACGGCAATTTTTTTAGGAAAGCGCGGTATTGCTCTTTTAGTTTCGGTATCAAAAAGACCTTCACTGTTAAGTTTTTCTTTTATTTGCTGAAACTTGAGTGCAAGGTCACCCTCACCGACTGCAGATATACTTTCGGCATAAAGTTGATACTGACCGTCTTTCTCGTAAACCGCAACTCTGCCCGTTACCGTTACCGACATACCGTCTGACAAGTCAATTTTTACTCTTTCATTTGACCATTTAAACATTACGCAACGAATTTGTGCATCGGCATCCTTAAGTGTAAAGTACCAATGACCGCTGCTGTAATGATTTTTAAAGTTTGAAATTTCGCCGGTTACCGAAATATTACATAGTTTTTGGTCGGAATCAATAAGCGACTTAATGTAGAGATTAAGTTGCTTTACGGTAACAGAATTGTTAAGCATTCGCTTTAGCAAGTGTTCCGAGCAAACCGTTTACAAAAGAAGAGTCTTCTTTGCCCGAATACTTTTTGGCAAGTTCAACCGCTTCGTTAATTGAAACCGAAACGGGTATTTCTTCAATATATCTCATCTCGTAAATTGCAAGACGCAGTATCGCAAGAACGGCTTTTGAAAGACGTTTTATCGACCAACCTTTAAGGTTTTCGGATATAAGTGAATCTATTGTTTCGATTTTATCGAAGACACCTACAAAAGTATTTACGGTGTATTCGTCCGGCTCAATTTCCCTTACCTCTTTTGCAAGCTCTAAAATATCTTCCGTACTTTCACCGTTAATCTGTTTTTCAAAAATCAGTATAAATGCTTCTTCTCTTGCTTGTTTACGAGTCATACCGCACCAACCTTTATAATATTTCAAGGTAAATTATACATCATTTATTCCCCGTTTTCAAGGTAAATAAGTATAAAATATTCAAAAATTTTGAATATATGCAATGTTATACAATATATATGTATTTTAATTGACAAAAGTACTATAAAATGGTAAAATGTAAAGGAATATTTTTTGGAGGGAAAATTATGGATATTGACAGAGAAAAATATATATCCCCTCTTTCAACAAGGTACGCTAGCAAAGAGATGCAATACGCTTTTTCGGACGGTTATAAATTTAAAACGTGGCGCAAACTTTGGATAGCACTTGCCAAGGCGGAAAAGAAACTCGGTCTTGATATAACCGACGAACAGATAGCCGAACTTGAAAAGTTTAAGGATGATATAAATTTTGACGTTGCAAAGGAACGTGAAGCTTTGGTACGTCACGACGTTATGAGTCACGTATATGCCTATTCCGTTCAGTGCCCGAAAGCCAAACCGATTATTCATTTGGGTGCTACAAGTTGTTACGTAGGCGATAATACGGATATTATCATTCTAAAAAGCGCCAGTGAAATTGTACTTAAAAAAGCGGCACAGGTAATAAAAAACTTATCCGCTTTTGCTGATAAGTATAAATCACTTCCCTGCCTTGCTTATACGCATTTGCAACCTGCTCAATTAACAACTGTCGGCAAGCGGACAACCCTTTGGATTAACGAACTTATCTTTGATATAAAGAATTTGGAATTTCAACTTGAAAACTTAAAACTGCTCGGCTCAAAGGGTACTACGGGCACTCAGGCAAGTTTTATGGAACTTTTTG
>JAKSQL010000056.1 GCA_024404125.1 Clostridia bacterium | reverse complement strand
TATTCACGACTAGCCAGGCGAAAGCTTATGTCTCTATGAAAAATTATATTTAGCGAATGACATAAAAACACTGTCATCAGATAATCCGATGACAGTTCATATACCGTGTGCGAGAAGATTCGAACTCCCGACCTTCTGGTCCGTAGCCAGACGCTCTATCCAGCTGAGCTACCGGCGCAAATTTATGTTGCCATAGTATAATACCACAAAGTATTCCTAAAATCAATACCAAATTATAAATTTTTTTGAGGTGCTTTATTGTTTAACCGTTTTATAAATGAATTGTGCAATACGGTATGGGGTTTGCCGATGCTCGTCTTTATGGTGGGTGTCGGCTTATTGCTTACCGTAAAAACAAAATTTTTGCAAATAAGGCGTTTTAAATCGGCTATGCTATCTCCGTTCTCAAAAAATAACAATGCTTTTGCCTGCCTATGCACCGCTCTTGGCGGCACTATGGGGACGGGCAACATAATAGGGGTAACTCTCGCAGTTTCCGCTTTCGGCGGCGGTGTGATTTTTTGGATTGTTGTATCCTCGTTTTTCAGTATGATAATAAAATACTGCGAAATTTATCTTGCGGTACTGTTAAGAGAAAAGAAAAACGAAAAATTTTACGGCGGCGCCATGTACTCGATAAAAAACGGACTTGACAAAAGTTTTATGCCACTCTCTTATATATTTTGCATATGCTTTCTCTTTGCGAGTTTCGGTACGGGCAATTTAGTGCAAAGCAAAAGTATTTGCGAATGTGTGTCGGAGATTTTGCCGTTTAATCGGTTTTATGTAAACCTCGTAGTAGGCTTTGTATGCGCTTTGCTTTGCTTTTTGATACTTTTCGGGAAAGCGAACAAAACTTTTGCTTTTGCTGAAAAATGCGTACCTTTAATGACCGTTTCATATATAGCGATATGTCTTACGGTGATTATTTCAAATTCGGTTTATCTTAAGTACATAATAAAGGATATATTTGTTTCGGCATTTAAACCGCCCTCCGCGATTTACGGTGTTAGTACTTTTACGGTTATTAAAAAGGGATTTTCTCGCGGTATGTTTTCTAACGAAGCGGGGCTTGGTACGGCGCCTATGTCATACTCGGAAAGTACCCTTAAAAGTCCGCACGATACCGCGCTTTTAGGTATATTTGAAGTGTTTTGCGATACGGTTATAGTATGCTCACTTACGGGCATTACCGCGCTTACGGTTAAAGAAGGCATTACCGCATCTTCCGGAATAGACGCCGTAAAGCAGGTGTTTTATCCGTATTTTAAAATCTTTACTCTGCCGATTATTTCCTCAATAATAATTCTCTTTGCCTTTACCTCGATTATAAGTTGGGGGTTTTACGGCAAAAAAGCGGCATTTTTTATGTTTGGAAATACAGGCGAAAAATTGTACGTTTTAACATTTTGCATTGTCTTAATATTCGGCAGTATGCTTGATACAAGCGCGGTTTGGGGGATATGTGAGGCGCTAAACGGAATTATGGCAATTCCCAATCTTACGTCACTTATTTTGCTAAGAGAAAAATTGCTTTACAAGAAAGAAAATACTTGCTATAATAATATTCCCGAATAATAATTCAAGAGGTATTGTATGCGCTACTTTATAAATCCTTCGGCATTCAGTTCGGCATTTGCGGTGCCGAGCGCCGTTGTTGACAAGTACATAAAATTATCCTCGGCAGTACAGTTAAAGGTACTGCTTAGTGTTTTGCGCAATAATTCGGGTGAAATAAATGCCGAAGATATAGCAGATAAACTTTCACTCTCTAAAGAAGAGGTTCAAGACGCACTTATTTTTTGGAAAGAGTGTGAAATACTCTTATGTGACGGTGCATCCTACGAAAAAGAAACTAAAAAGACGGTTTTAAAATCGCAAAAGCCCGACCGTGACGACGTTGCAAAACGCGGCAATGAGGATCCTAAAGTTATGATGCTTTTAAGAGAAGCGCAAATGAAATTCGGAAGAAACCTTAAAACCAACGAAGCAAGTACACTCGTTTGGCTCTATGACGATGAGGGTATGGACGTTTCTGTTATACTTTTACTCTTACAGTACGCGGTAAACCAAAACAAATGCAATATAAGTTTCATAGAAAAAACGGCGGCAAAATGGCTTGACAACGGTGTTGAAAATTTAGCCGATGCCGAAAGTCAGATAGAAAAATCCACAAAACAGGAACTTGCCTTTAAACTTGTAAGCGGTGTGTTCGGTCTTGAAAAGCGCAAACCGAGCGATAAGGAACTTACACTTTGCGATAAATGGGTAAACGAATACGGATTTAGCGATAAACTGCTTAAAACAGCATACGATGCCTGCGTTGACCAAAGCGCGAAATTTTCTTTCGCGTATATTTCAAAGATTATAGATAATTGGCATCAAAAGGGTGTTAAAACGGTTGAAGACGCGCAAAATCTCACTTTAAAACATAAAAAGGAAACCAAAAACGATTACGCCGCCTTTGACCTTGATGCATATGAGAGAAAATTAAATTCCGACTGATAAGGGGGGGATAAGATTTATGCTAAACCGAAAAGAAGCCGTAAATACTGCGCTTAAAAACAGAAAATATGTCCTCGAACAAAAAGTACGGGACAGAGAAAACAAAATAGCACTTCTTAAAGAAACCGACAGTCACTTTAAAGAAACAGAAGATACGGTACGAATGCTTGGCGCAAATGTTGCGCTTACGGCAATTTCGGGCGACCTTGTTTCATTACAAGAGTTGCAAAAAGAACTTACTGACCTTACAAAAGAAAAAGAAAAGATTTTAAATGCCGCCGATATAAAGCCGGTTGAATACGTGTGTGACAAGTGCAAGGATACGGGATTTTGTGACGGCAAACTTTGTGAGTGTATAACAAGCGATGCCACAAATCTTATGCTTGAAGATTTAAAGCGCGAATTACCGCTTGAAAGCAACCGCTTTGAATGCTTTAATCTTGAATACTATCCTGCCGAACAAAACGGCGCGTCACCCAAAAAGCGTATGACCGAAATTTTTAAATTCGCAAAAGAATATGCTATAAACTTTAATCCCAAAACATCACCTAATTTACTATTTATGGGCAGTGCGGGGCTTGGCAAAACACACCTATCACTCTCTATCGTTTACGATTTGATAAACTCCGGATATGACTGTATTTACAGTTCTGCATATAATTTGTTTGCCGCTATGGAAAACGACCAATTTGCAAACCGCAGTAACGACACTTATAACAATGCGGTAAACTGTGATTTGTTGGTAATTGACGATTTGGGCAGTGAGTTTTTGACCTCGTACGTACAGTCCTGCATTTATAATGTAATAAACACACGTTTACTTTCGGGTAAACCCACCCTAATAAGCACAAATCTTTCAATGAAAGAAATCAGCGAAAAATATACAGCAAGAATTGCCTCGCGGCTTATAGGCAGTTACATATCTAAAAAGTTTATCGGAAACGATATAAGGCAGATTAAAAATACATAATAAAAATGAGGTATGACTTTTCTCATACCTCATTTAATTTTATTTTGATTTTAAATATTCATCTATCGCCTTTGCGGCGGTTTTACCGGCACCCATAGCGAGTATTACGGTGGCCGATCCTGTTACGGCATCGCCGCCTGCATACACGCCCTCTTTGGTGGTCTTCATATTTTCATCAACCACCAAACAACCGCGCTTATTTGCTTCGAGCCCTTTTGTAGTAGTTCTTATAAGCGGGTTAGGTGATGTGCCTATCGCCATAATAACGGAATCTACATCTACAGTAAACTCGGAGTTTTCTATCGGTACAGGTCTTCTTCTGCCCGAACTGTCCGCCTCCGCAAGTTGCATTTTAACACACTTTATTCCCTTTACTTTGTTGCTTTCATCGGATAGTATCTTTACTGGGTTACAAAGTAGTTTAAACTCAATGCCCTCTTCTTTTGCGTGTTCTATTTCCTCACGCCTTGCAGGCATTTCGTCCTCGCCTCTGCGGTAGATTATATAAACATTATCGGCGCCGAGGCGCTTTGCGCAGCGTGCGGCATCCATAGCAACGTTTCCGCCGCCTACTACCGCCACTGACTTTGAGTGCTTTATAGGAGTATCATAATCGTCAAGATACGCTTTCATAAGGTTTATACGGGTAAGAAATTCGTTTGCCGAATATACCCCGAGCGCCGCCTCGCCCTCAATTCCCATAAAGGAGGGCAGTCCCGCGCCCGAGCCGATAAATACCGCATCAAAGCCCATATCGGTAAGTTCGTCAACCGAAAGCACCTTGCCGATTACCATATCGGTCATAATATTTACGCCGAGATTTTTAAGCCCGTTTATTTCTTTTTTAACTATCTCTTTCGGGAGTCTGAACTCGGGAATACCGTAAATTAAAACGCCGCCCGCGGTGTGAAATGCCTCGAACAAAGTAACATCGTAGCCCATTTTTGCAAGGTCACGCGCACAGGTAAGCCCCGAGGGGCCGCCGCCTACTATTGCTACCTTTTTGCCGTTCTTTTTAATTTTCGGTATTTCTTTTTCACAGTTTTCAAGAAAATAATCTGCGGCAAAGCGCTCAAGCCGACCTATTGCCACACTTTCACCTTTTATGCCTCTTACACACTTGCCCTCGCACTGTGTTTCCTGCGGACATACCCTGCCGCATACCGCAGGCAAAGAACTCGTTTCACTAATAACTTCGTATGCTGCCTTAAAATCGCCCTCGGCGATTTTTTTAATAAACTGCGGAATATTAACGTTTACGGGGCAACCCGAAACACAGGGACTGTTCTTACAGTTTAAGCAGCGGTTTGCTTCGGCTATTGCCATTTCGGGAGTATAACCGAGCGCGACCTCCAAAAAGTCTTTATTTCTTACATTTGGCTCACGCAGGGGCATTTTTGTCTTAAAGGGTGTCATATCTGCCATCAGTTGAGCCCTCCCATTTTGCAGGCGTGTGCCTCTTCTTCTTTATAAAAACCGTTCCTTAAAGTAAGTTCGTCAAAGTCTACCAAGTGACCGTCAAAATCGGGACCGTCCACACAGGCAAATTTTGTTTCGCCGCCTACACTTACCCTACAACCGCCGCACATACCTGTACCGTCTATCATAATAGGGTTTAAAGACACCAAAGTTTTTATGCCGTAAGGTTTTGTTGCGGCGCTTACGAATTTCATCATAGGTACGGGACCTATTGCTATGACAAGGTCATAACTGTCTTTGACAATAAGCCCATTAAGTACATCGGTAACAAATCCCTTTTGCCCGTAAGAGCCGTCATCGGTAGTAATATACAGTTTATCGGAGACCTTTTTCATTTGCTCTTCAAGTATCACTATATCTTTTGAGCGAAAACCTGCTATAACGGTAACCTCTGCGCCCATATTTTTAAGGGCTTTTGCCTGAGGATATGCAATAGCGCAACCAACTCCGCCGCCTATTACTATCGCTTTTTTGGGGTTGCCGAATTCGGTAGGACAACCAAGCGGCCCTACCATATCGGCGATAAAATCGCCCTCGCAAAAGGTTGCTAACTTTTTGGTGGAATACCCCACTGCCTGACCTGCTGTTGTTACGGTGCCCGCCGTACGGTCAAAATCGGATACGGTAAGGGGTATACGCTCACCCGTTTTATCAAGACGAATTATTACAAACTGCCCTGCCTTTACCTTTTTTGCAATAAAGGGTGCTTCTACGGTAAAGGAGGTAACCGCTTCGTTTAGTTTTTGCTTTTTGAGTATTTTGAACATTCTATTCTCCAATCGCTTTTATGAGTGCCTCTGCCTTATCTGTTCTTTCCCAGGTAAACTCTTTTTCCTCTCTGCCCAAATGACCGTAATTTGAGGTTTTACGGTAGATAGGTCTTAATAGGTCAAGATTATCAATTATCGCTTTCGGTCTTAAGTCAAATACTTTGTTTACCGCTTCGGCTATTTTTTCTTCCGAATATTTACCGGTACCGAAAGTATCTACCATAACAGAAACCGGTTTTGCAACACCTATCGCGTATGCTATCTGCACTTCGCACTTATCTGCAAGATGTGCGGCTACTATATTCTTTGCAACGTATCTTGCGGCATAAGCGGCACTGCGGTCAACCTTTGTGGGATCTTTGCCCGAAAAAGCACCGCCACCGTGACGTGCCATACCGCCGTAAGTATCAACTATTATCTTTCTGCCGGTAAGTCCCGTATCGCCCTGAGGACCGCCGATTACAAATCTGCCGGTGGGGTTTATGTAAACCTTTGTATTACTATCGAAAAACTTATCGGGAATAATCGGTTTTATAACCTTATTTAATATATCCTCTCTCAAGGTTTTAAGGTCAATATCTGCGCTGTGCTGACTTGAAACAACTACTGCTTCTACGCGTTTTGGAACACCGTTATCGTACTCTACGGTGACCTGAGTTTTACCGTCCGGACGAAGATAAGAAAGTTCTCCCGATTTTCTTACATCGGTAAGTTTCTTTGAAAGTTTATGCGCATTCTGCGAAGAGTTGCTTTATAATTCATTCAAA
>JAKSQL010000055.1 GCA_024404125.1 Clostridia bacterium | reverse complement strand
TAGGCGATAAAGTGGCCGTTATAAATATGGGAACTGCTGCGGCAGAGGCAATAAAAGAAAAACTTATCGGTCTTGATATGTTAAATAACAGAGGTCAAAATGGCAAACATAATTTTTACGTAAGTGATAAAACACAAAATTTCAAAACCGTTGCGACAACGCTTCTCGGGGAGGAAAAAGTCGAGGCATCTTTGCAACTCGTAAACATAAACGAACTATGAAAAAAGTAATAATAAAGATAAAAGGTACGCAGGGTATCGACGGGGAAAATCAAGTTATAGAACTTGATACCGTCGGCACTATGCGTAAGCAGGATAACACCTTTGTACTTTCGTACAAAGAGGGCGAAATGCTCGGCGAAAAGAGTGTTACCACAAAACTTTTCGTAACAGATAACAATACTGCCGTAATGGAGAGAAGCGGGGATTTGCGGTCCCGTCTTGTAATAGAAAAAGGCAAGAGAAATAACTGTTGTTATGCTTCTCCCTACGGAAATCTTATGATAGGTATTTTCGGTGAATATATAGAAAATACCTTGTCCGATAACGGCGGAAGTTTAAAAATGGGATACAGTATTGACTCGGATTTGGTCCCGATAAGCAAAAACAAAGTAGAGATAACAGTAAGAGAGGTAAGCAAATAATGTCACAAATAGTTTCCCTTGCAAAGGAACAGATAGTAAACTCAATAACGTCTGCGGCAAAAAAAGCGTTCGGTGAAAACGAACTTGCACCGTTTTCGGTAGAAACACCGTCAAACAGAGAACACGGTGACTACGCGGCAAACGCGGCGCTTATATGGGCAAAGTCGCTTAAAAAATCTCCGCGCGATATTGCGGGTGAAATAGTAAACAACATAAATTTTGAGAATACCTATATTGAAAGATGCGAAATAGCAGGTCCCGGATTTATTAACCTCTTTTTGTCGGACAAGTATTACGGTGATATACTGCTTGATATCGAGGAAAAGGGCGAGAATTACGGCAGAAGCGATTACGGTAAGGGCAAAAGAGTAGTGGTTGAATTTGTTTCCGCAAATCCTACGGGACCTATGCATATAGGTAATGCCAGGGGCGGAGCATTAGGTGACTGTTTATCCGCGGTGCTCGATGCCGCAGGGTACGCGGTTGAACGCGAGTTTTATATAAACGATGCCGGAAATCAGATAGAAAAATTCGGTCTTTCGCTTGACCTCAGATACCGCGAACTTTACGAGGATAATATCGAAATGCCCGAAGATTCGTATCACGGCGAGGATATAATTGCTCACGCGAAAGCATTTGCCGAAATACATGGGGATAAATATATAAACAAACCCGAAAGTGAGCGCAGGGCGGCACTTGTAGATTTTGCACTGCCTAAAAACATCGAGGGACTTAAAACTGACCTTAAAAAATATCGCATAGAGTACGATACTTGGTTTAAGGAAAGCAGTCTGCACCAAAGCGGAGAAACAAAAAAGATAATAGAACTTTTGGTAAAAAGCGGTCATACCTACGAAAGCGAGGGCGCGCTTTGGTTTAAAGCAACCGATTTTGACTGTGAGGACTTTGTTTTGGTACGTGCAAACGGTGTGCCTACCTACGTAGTGCCTGATATTGCATATCACTACAATAAGTTAGAGGTAAGAAAATTTGATAGGGCAATAGACATTTTGGGTGCTGACCATCACGGATACGTGCCGCGTCTTAAAGCGGCGCTTACAGCCCTTAATGTTGACGCTTCAAGACTTGATGCGGTGCTTATGCAGATGGTACGTCTAGTAAAGGACGGCGAGGTAATAAAGGCATCAAAGCGCTCAGGTAAAGCGATAACACTTGTAACGCTACTTGACGAGGTGCCTATTGATGCCGCAAGATTTTTCTTCAATTTAAGAGAACCGAATTCTCATTTTGATTTTGACCTTGACCTTGCGGTAAGCGAGTCGAGTAATAATCCCGTTTATTACGTGCAGTATGCGTATGCGAGAATTTGCAGTATTATAAGAAACCTTGAAAGTCAGGGCGTTGAACTTTCCCGTCCTACCGATGAGGAACTTTCACTTTTAAAGGAAAAAGAGGAAAGGGAACTTATCTTATATCTTTCGGCTCTTACCGATGAAATCATACAGTCGGCAAAGACCTACGATAGCGCAAGAATTACTCACTATGCGGTAGAGCTTGCCACAAAATTCCATAAGTTCTACGCGGTTTGCAGAGTGAAAGATATTGATAAGCCGCTTCAAAACGCGAGAGCGGCACTTTGTAAGGACGTTGCAACGGTACTTAAAAACATTCTCACAATGCTTAAAATTACCGCTCCCGAAAAAATGTAAAAGGTGATAAAAATGTTAGTTGATAACAGAAATCTTACAATGCTGATGGACCTGTACGAACTTACCATGGCAAACGGCATTTTCGATACCGAACTTAAAGATACGGTAACCTATTTTGATATGTTTTTCAGAAGAGTACCCGATAACGGCGGTTATGCCATAATGGCGGGTGTAGAGCAACTTATCGAGTATCTTAACGATTTGCATTTTGACGAAAGCGATATCGAATATATCAGAAGTCTTAACCTTTTTTCAGAAGAATTTATAGATTATCTTAAAGACTTTAAGTTTTGCTGTGATGTTTGGGCGGTAGAAGAGGGCACTCCGATTTTCCCGCAAGAGCCGATAGTTACGGTAAGAG
Organism: Clostridia bacterium; assembly: GCA_024404125.1. Lineage (GTDB taxonomy): Bacteria > Bacillota > Clostridia > Oscillospirales > Acutalibacteraceae > UBA737. The sequence continues at coordinate 3,847 of JAKSQL010000055.1, read as the reverse complement.
GCCCTGCAATACAGGCAATGATGGTAGAAACAATGCTTTTGCTTACCGTTAATCATCAGTCGCTTATAGCAACCAAGGCAAACCGTATAGTAAGAGCGGCAAGCGGCAGACCCGTAATGGAGTTCGGAGCGCGCAGAGCACAGGGTGCAGATGCCGCGTATTACGGTGCAAGGGCTGCAATAATCGGCGGGTGCACGGGTACGTCCGACATTAAAACCGCAAAAGATTTCGGTGTTAAAGCATCGGGTACTATGGCACACAGTTGGGTGCAACTTTTTGAAAACGAATACGAGGCATTTAAGACGTATGCCTTAAAGTATCCCGACAGTTGCCTTTTGCTTGTAGATACCTATAATGTTTTAAAAAGCGGTATACCCAACGCGATAAAGGTGTTTGACGAAATACTTAAACCGTTAGGCAAAAGGCCGCTCGGCATAAGAATAGATAGCGGCGATATCACCTATATCACCAAAAAAGTAAGGAAAATGCTTGACGATGCAGGATACCCTGACTGCAAGATTTGTGTTTCAAATTCGCTTGACGAATATCTTATAAGAGATATGATTTTCCAAGGCGCTTGTGTTGACAGTTACGGTGTAGGCGAGCGGCTTATAACCGCATCAAGCGAAGCGGTTTTCGGCGGTGTTTATAAACTTGCCGCAGTCGAGAAAGACGGTGTTGTAACTCCTAAAATCAAAATAAGTGAGAATATCACCAAAATAACCCTGCCCGGTGTTAAAATTCCGTGGCGACTTTACGATAAGGAAACGAACAAGGCGATTGCCGATGTTATAACCTTAAACGATGAGAAGATAGACGAAAGCGCGCCTTACGAGATATTTGACCCCGTATATACCTGGAAACGAAAAACCGTAACCGATTTTACGGTTAAAAAACTGCAAAGTAAGATATTTGAAAACGGTAAACAGGTGTACGAAAGTCCGAAAGTTTCGGAAATAGCAAAGCGTTGTAAAGAAAATGTGGATAACCTTTGGGACGAGGTAACCCGCTTTGAAAAGCCGCATAATTACTATGTGGATTTATCTCAAAAACTTTGGGATTTAAGAAATACGTTGCTTAATAAAAAGGGTGAATAATATGAAAAAAACAATTATAAGTTTAACGGTTGTTGTTTTATGTATATGTACTCTTTGTGCCTGCGGTGAAAAAAGCAAAACCGATTTTTACGGTAAAGACGTTAAGAGTTATGCCGAAAAAGGTGTATTGCCCGAATGTGAATATGCTTTGGGTGACAGTGTAAAAAAGGTTGAAAAGGGTGTAGGGCTCAGCGATAAGGAAAAAGATAACGTAAGCGAAGAAGAAAACGGCGAGCCCGAAGCGTACAGTTACGAGTCGGACAAGTATACGGGAATATTTTTAGGCGACAGCAGTTATTATTATCTTACCGAGGATAAGGATAACGGAATATGCGCCGTTTGCAGCACGGGTAACGCCTACGGCTATGCTTCGGGCACGGTTATACCCGTAATTAAGTCCGAAATGGAAAAGCGCGGATACAAGGCCGACATAAAAACACTCCCCGAAGAGTATGAGTTTTTTATGCCCGTAAGGGATACTTACGAATGCCTTGAATACGAATTTAAAGAGAACAAAATATTTTTCGCATTTTACGATAACGGGCTTTGTGTAACCGCAATTGTTAAAAAATAACTTTGGAGAAAAAGATAATGGCATTGGATACAAAAGAAAATTTAGGCACCTTCCCCGTTCTTGCTTTAAGGGGACTTGTTGCCTTCCCCGATATGATGTTAACACTTGATGTCGGTCGGAAAAAATCAATAAAAGCACTTAACAGTGCTATGGATAAAAACCAACTTATATACCTTGTAACTCAAAAGGATATATCGGTTGAATTCCCCGAAAAGAGCGACCTGTATGAAATAGGGTGTCTTTGTAAGGTGCGTCAGGTGCTTAAAATGCCCGATGGCGGTGTAAAGGTACTCCTTCAGGGATTTTACAGAGCAAAGCATATCACCTTTGCGGATAACGGCTCTTTCTATATTTCAATGGTGGAAAAATGTGAGGAAAAGCCCTTTAATAACCGCCCCGTTTACAAGGAAAGTCTTTTAAGACGCATAAGATGTGAATTCGAAAAATACGTAAATGTAAACCGCAGTATTGCGAACGATGTATTAAGCACCGTTTCAACAAACGAAAACATACCTTTTTTGTGCGATTATATTGCCTTTAATATGCCGGCACCGTTTGACGATAAGCAGTATGTCCTTGAACAACTTTCTCCCGTAAAACGTGCAAAGGTATTGCTCGAACTTATAAGCAAAGAACGTGAAATCTGCGAAATTGATAACCGCATAGGCGAGAAAACACGTCGGCAGATAGACGATAATCAGAAAGACTTTTACTTAAAAGAACAAATGCGGGCAATAAGCGAGGAACTTTACGGCGACGATGAGGTGGACGAGATTGAAAAATATCTCGATAAACTTGATAAACTTGATGCACCGCAGAGCGTTAAAGATAAGGTTAAATCCGAAATAAACAAACTTGCCAAAATGCCTCAGGGCTCACACGAAGGTACGGTTGTAAGGGGCTTTATAGATTTATGCCTCGAGTTACCGTGGAACAAAAAGACCGATACAAAGGTTGATATAAACAAAGCGCAAAAAATACTTGACCGAGATTTTTACGGTATGGATAAGGTAAAGGAACGCATAACCGAAATGCTTTCGGTTTACGCACTTTCACCCGATATTACAGGACAGATAATCTGCCTTGTAGGGTCTCCGGGAGTAGGTAAAACCTCAATAGGTAAAACTGTTGCAGAATGTATGGGCAGAAAGTTTGCAAGGGTATCGCTTGGCGGTATGCACGATGAAGCGGAAATCAGAGGTCACAGAAAGACCTATGTAGGCGCAATGCCCGGCAGAATAATAAGCGCAATTAACAAAGCGGGGGTTTCAAATCCGCTTATACTGCTTGACGAGGTTGATAAACTTGCAAGCGACTATAAGGGTGATCCCGCATCGGCGTTACTTGAAGTTTTGGACCCCGAGCAAAACAATTCGTTTTGCGATAATTTCCTCGAAATACCCTACGATTTAAGTAAGGTTGTGTTTATAGTTACAGCAAATACGGTAGACACAGTACCTGCACCGCTGCTTGACAGAATGGAAGTTATTACGGTAGACGGCTATACAAGGGAAGAAAAGTTTAATATTGCAAAAAAACATTTAGTTGCAAAAGAACTTTCACGTCACGCACTTAATTCAAAACTTTGCCGTATTACTGACAGTGCTTTGTATTCCCTTATAGATTTTTACACACGCGAAGCGGGAGTAAGAAAACTTGAACGCAATATCGCGTCGATTTGCGCAAAGTCTGCAAAACTTATAGCATCGGGCGAAAAGACAAGCGTTACCGTTAAAGACAGTGACGTTGAAAAAATGCTCGGCAAACATAAATACAAGCCCGAAATGATTTTGTCTGATGACGAGGTAGGTATCATAAACGGTCTCGCGTGGACTGCCGTAGGCGGCGAGATAATGCAAATTGAAGTAGCGGCGGTAAACGGTACGGGCAAGATAGAACTCACCGGCTCTTTGGGAGACGTTATGAAGGAATCCGCGGCGGCGGCGGTTACATACGTAAGGGCAAATGCCGAAAAATACGGTATCGACAGTGAATTTTATAAGAATAAAGATATTCATATTCACGCTACCGAAGCCGCAGTACCCAAAGACGGCCCGAGCGCGGGTGTTACCATAACCACTGCAATAGTATCAGCCCTTACGGGCAGGGAAATAAGACGTGATATCGCTATGACGGGCGAAGTTACCATAAGGGGCAGAGTGCTTGCTATCGGCGG
>JAKSQL010000054.1 GCA_024404125.1 Clostridia bacterium | reverse complement strand
TTTACAGATCCTGAAGTATCTACGGCAACGAGCAATTTTGCTTTATATTTATGCATTAGCAAGGGATATTAAAAATTTAATACTCGTTGTATTTAACGCATCTGTGTAGAAAGAGCAGACTGTACAAATGTGTGCCGTAGTCTTTTAAAGACTATGAAAAACCCTTTGTCAGGGCATACAAAATGGCATCTGCGGGTATCGCGCAGGGTAAACGTAGATTTTACTTGTGTCGACACTTTGTGTGGACAAAGGGGGATGCTTAAATGGCAAAAAAGAATATTCTTGAACTTGAAAACGTACACGTGTCTTTTGACGGTGAAAAGGTACTTGAGGGACTTGATTTATCCATTGAGGATAAAGAGTTTATAACTCTTTTAGGCCCGTCGGGTTGCGGTAAAACTACCACACTCCGCATTATTGCGGGTTTCCTTGAACCTGATGAGGGCACTATTGTTTTTGAGGACAAGATAATGATCGGAGTTCCTGCATATAAAAGGCAGGTAAACACCATTTTCCAGCGCTACGCACTTTTCCCGCACCTTAACGTGTTTGAAAACGTAGCATTCGGCTTAAGGGTAAAGAAACTGCCCGAGAAAGAAATCAAAGAACAGGTAAGCAATATGTTGCGCCTTGTAAACCTTGAAGGGTTTGAAAAAAGACGTATTGACACCCTTTCGGGCGGTCAGCAACAACGTGTTGCGATAGCGCGAGCAATGGCGGTTAAACCGAAAGTTTTACTCCTTGATGAGCCGCTCGCCGCACTTGACCTTAAACTGCGCAAGGATATGCAGAAAGAACTTAAAAATATTCAACGCGAACTCGGTATCACCTTTATTTTCGTAACTCACGACCAAGAGGAAGCGCTTACAATGTCGGACCGAGTTGTAGTTATGGATAAAGGCAAAATCCAGCAGGTAGGCACTCCGCAGGATATATATAACGAACCTAAAAATGCCTTTGTTGCCGATTTTATCGGTGAATCGAATATACTTGACGGCATTATGAAAAAAGACTTTGAGGTTGAGTTTTCGGGGGCATGTTTTGAATGCCTTGATAAAGGTTTTGCAAGCAACGAATCGGTTGACGTTGTAGTAAGGCCCGAAGACGTTGATATAGTAGAAACACAAAAAGGCGTACTTACCGGTACGGTTACCTCGGTTTCGTTTTTAGGCGTACATTACGAGATTATAGTCGATATCGGCGGATTTAAGTGGATGATACAAACTACCGATAAACACGAAATCGGTGAAAAAGTAGGTCTTATAATTGACCCCGATGCGATACATATAATGAAAAAATCCGAATATTCGGGACTTTACGGCGATTACAGTTCTTACAGCGAGGAAATGGACCACCTTTCCGATACCCTCGAGGAGGAATAGCCGTGAATAAAAAATCTTTCGGGTCAAGACTCGTTGCGGCGCCTTATTTGGTATGGGCGGCTATATTTATAGTTGTGCCGCTTCTGATTATGGCATACTTTGCTTTTACTGACGAAAGCGGCGCTTTTACGCTTATTAACCTTACCGAAATAGGCAAATATAAAAAAGCGTTATTAATTTCAATTTGTTATGCCGCCGCCGCTACGGTTATTACTCTTCTTATTTCCTACCCCATGGCGTATTTTATGACCAAGATGAAGATAAGTTCACAACGTATGATTTTGGTTATAGTAATGTTGCCTATGTGGATGAACTTTCTTATCCGCACTTATTCGTGGATAACAATTCTTGCTAATACGGGACTTATCAATACCTTTTTAAATGCGATAGGGCTGCCTAAACTTCAACTTATAAACACCCCCAGCGCCGTTATTTTGGGTATGGTATACGATTTTATCCCGTATATGATACTGCCTATATATACGGTTATGTCAAAGATAGATAACTCTCTGCTCAATGCCGCTTCAGACCTCGGCTCAAACGGATTTTCAAAACTCAAAAGGGTTATACTTCCCCTATCGCTTCCGGGTGTTATTTCGGGAATTACTATGGTGTTTGTGCCGTCGGTAAGTACGTTTTACATATCCCAAAAGTTAGGCGGAAACAAAACATTACTTATAGGCGATGCTATCGAGTATTTGTTTAACATCGGTCCCGATTACTATAACGTGGCATCTGCTTTATCGCTTATACTTATGGTAATGATACTCATTTGTCTTGCCGTTATGAACAAGTTTTCAGACGGTGAAAACGGAGGTGTCGTAATATGAAAAAGGCACTTTCAAGACTTTACGTTGGACTTATTCTCTTTTTCTTATACGCACCCGTTGCGGTTATGATTTTCTTTTCGCTTAACTCCGGCAACAGTGTTTGGGTGTTTGAAAGTTTTTCGCTTGATTGGTACGCAGGTCTTATATTTGACGATTCACTGCTTACAGCTCTTGAACACACACTTATTATTGCTTTACTTTCTGCGGTAATCTCAACCGTTTTGGGTACAGCGGCGGCAGTAGGTATATTGGCGCTTAAAAAGAAAATCACCAAAAGAATAGTAACTTCGGTAACAAATATTCCTATGATGAACGCCGATATAGTTACGGGTGTATCACTTATGTTGCTTTTCGTATTCGTAGGCAAAATTTTGGGGCTTGACGAAAGTCTTGGCTTTTTGACCGTACTTATAGCGCATATAACCTTTAATTTGCCTTACGTTATATTATCGGTAATGCCGCGTCTTACACAGACCGACAGCAGTTTACACGAGGCGGCGCTCGACCTTGGCTGTACACCGATAAAAGCATTTTTCAAGGCAATACTCCCCGCTATCTCAACAAGTATTTTTACCGGCTTTATTATGGCGTTTACTCTTTCTCTTGATGATTTCGTAATAAGTTACTTCACCTGCGGGCATTATCAAACCCTGCCGATAGTTATTTACAATATGACCAAGAAAACCGTAACGCCTGACGTTTACGCGCTTTCTACCATAGTATTTATATCGGTATTCGTGCTTCTTATGTTATACAATATGCTCCAGAATAAGAACGTTAAGAAAAGGAGGCACCGCGATGAATATTAAAAGAATTTTCGCTTTGGTACTCTCCATTATTTTAGCGGCATCGCTTTGCGGTTGCGGTTATACCTATGCAGATATAACCTATGAGGGCAATTACGAAAACTCGCTTAAAGGCACCGTACTTAACGTATATAATTGGGGCGAATATATTTCAGACGGGTCGGACGATTCCATTGACGTTAACAAAGAGTTTGAAAAACTTACGGGTATAAAGGTAAACTACACCACATTTGAAAGTAACGAAACTATGTATTCGCAACTTAAAAGCGGCGGTGTATCGTACGATATTATTATCCCGTCCGACTATATGATAGAACGTCTTATAAGTGAGGATATGCTTAAAAAGTTCAGCCCCAACGAACTTTCCAATTTCAAGTATATTGACAGTGCTTATAAAGGACTTTTCTACGATAAGGACGACTGCTATACCGTTACCTACAACGTTGGTATGGTGGGTGTTATCTATAACAAAAAACTGATTAAAAAACCGAAACATTCGTGGACTGCTTTATGGGATAAAAAGTATAAGAATATGTCCCTTAACTTCAGCAACCCGCGTGACGGCTTTATGACCGCGCAAATGATTTTAGGTCAAGACCTTAACACAACAAATAAGGCCGATTGGGACAAGGCACTTGAACTGCTTAAATCAGGCAAAAGTGTTTTGCAGTCCTATGTTATGGACGAAATCTACGGCAAGATGGAAACGGGCGAAGCGGCAATAGGTCCATATTATGCAGGCGATTATCTTACTATGTACGAAAATAACAACGACCTTGATTTCTTCTATCCCGAAGAGGGCACGAATATTTTTGTAGACGCGATTTGTATTCCGAAATGCGTTAAGAATTTTGAGGCGGCTAAACTCTACATAAATTTCCTGCTTGAGCCGGAAATCGCGCTTGCAAATGCCGAGTATATCGGCTATGCCTCCCCTAACACCGCCGTAGTAAACAATGAAGATTATTACTACTATCAAAATAAAATTCTTTACCCCGACGAAAAGGATATGCCTAAGGTACAGTATTATCACGATATACCGAGCGATATTCGTTCTTACTATGAGGGACTTTGGGTTGATTTAAAACTTTATTGAGTTTATAAGAGCAGGAATGTATTATGCGTTCCTGCTCTTTTTTAAAACCTTAAAAAGCGATTGATTTTCAAAGTGTTTTGTGATATATTTTATAAAAATAAATGTAAAGAAAGTGAAAGTATGATTAAAAAAATCATTTCGGTTTTACTCGTAGTATCGCTGCTTATTATTCCTCTTGCGGTACCCTCATACGCTGCCGGCGATGATGAGGTAACCCTTGAGCAAATAAAATCCGCAATGGATAAAATTGCCGCTTCTACCGAAAAAATCCAAGAGTTAACTGCCGCAAAGGACGTTTCATCCGCATTTAAAGACTTTATGCAGGTGGCAGGATATGCCGGTACTGCCCTTTCGGTAATAAACGGCAGCATTACATTTATGAAACTTATCGGAGTTATTGAAGACCCTATAAAAGGCGGAGTGGAAAATATACTCGAGCAAATGACTACGGTAAACGAAAAGTTATCAGAAATGGATACCAAACTTGATAAACTTTCCGATGCTATGACCACTATGCAAGCCACTGCCGAGTTTTACAACCGCGGCGATAAAGCGCAGCATATGCGCACCGCGTGGAATACTTTCCAACACAATTATATGGTAGATGGACTTGACCCGCTTATAGCCGAGTATCAAGGCGCACTTACCGATAATATCACCGCTTGGTATGCGAATTTATCACCGTCAGACCGAAATAACGGCAAGGTTGACAATACGCAACTCACCGTAATTTATGCGCCCGACAGCGAGGGTAATGACCAAGCACTTATGTTTTCTTCAAACGGCATACCGTCACAGTATAATACGGGTTACCGCTATGTAACACTTAAAAGTGACGTTTTCCCCGCTTCCCTTACCTACAATGCCGATACCTACCGTGAAGACCTTGTAACCGCACTCGCAAACAACATAAAATCCGCTTTAAACGGTAATAATTACTCGTATTTTGAGTCAAACGATTTCCCGATGTTCACGTCTGACGGCAAATCGCAGATAACTGACACTGCGATTAACGCCGTAGCCGCCGATGCGGTAAATCTGCTTTTTTACCGTTTGGGTTGTATCGCCGTAAACAAAACCGCGGCTTTCCCGATTAAAGTAGATAATGCCTTTAAAAACTACTGTACTTTCCTCTTTGCAACCGATGACGGTATTGACGCGATACTTAAATCGTTCTACCTTACACACTCTTTCGAGTTTGAAACAAAAGATGCAATGAACGATTTCCTTAACCGCATTATGTTAAAAACGGGTACATACGGCGCTTTTGTGACAAGTGTTTTGGGAATGTCCGATACAACTACGTCAAGTGTAAAGGTCGCTTGTATGAAACGTTACTGCGATGCTGTTGAAAATCTGCAAAGTGCTATTTTAAAATGCATTACGGGAAACAATAAGTACTCGTATATAACAAACTCGGAACTCCGCTATACCGATATTACTTTTGACGTATCGGCAACCGTAAATACCGAACATATTTATAACGATAAGGAAAATTACAAATCATACCAATGTACTAAAATCACGCCGAAAATAAGCAATGTTGAAAATGTAAAGTATTCTCATATCGGAGACGTTAATACCCTGCTTTTAGCATATACTTTGCAAAACAACGGCATCAACGAGGTACATACCTATTTAAACAAAAACGTGACAAAGTATTACGTTAAAGACTACGGCAACATAGTTGCAAGTATCGGCAGCGAACAGGATATGCCGCTTGACGGAAAAGTATCTATGCGTTGCTTTAACGTTATAGGTAACGATTTTGAAAACGTGAAAGAATTTTCGCTTACAAGCGACCAAAGTAAGTATCCTGACGATGCGAAGCCGAAATACATTTATAACAACAAAAAAATCTGCGGCAGTGTATACAACACACAAACAAAAGCAATTACAAGCAACTCCGTTTTGCAGGCGGTAGCGGTTTACGGTCAAACACATTGGAATTGGTTTTTTGATGAAGCCGCAATTTTCTGCGGACCCGCCGATTATTCACATCTTAACACTTATATGTCAAGTTCGCATGATAAGTTTGATTATACCGATACAGTTCATGCCGAAGCAAAATACAATACGGTAGTTTCAATACCGCTTACCCAAAAACTTTACAGTGACGGACTTTACAACCCGCTTTCATCTTACACAACCCTTTTGGAAGAACTTAATAAACCAAAACCCGAAAGCTCACCCGATACGGGTAATTCGGCACTTCCCTATGCAGTAACAGCGGTTACGGTACTTTCGGTATTGGTACTTTATTACGAGCGCAAAAAACGTTATATATAAAATTTAAGCCGCTTAAAAAAATTCAGACTGTGACGAATTTTCGTCACAGTCTTTTTTACATTACAAAAACTACTTTCCTATATACTCAAAACGTTTTACGGTTTTACCGTCTGCCTTTACAGTTTCGTACCACATACTTTTAGGTATTACCCAAATGTCCACTTCACAGTAAAGTGCATTGTAAAC